>CALPPK020000123.1 GCA_943325435.2 Bifidobacterium breve | reverse complement strand
ATATCAAACAATGTTGGAACAGTGGCATCATCTGCTGGAATCTGAACTCGTACACGGATTCTCTTGCGTTGCGACAAGGACAACAAGTTCACAACCAGTTCAAAACGCTCTGGTTGAATACCGAAACCAATTGTGCGCTGCGGCATTGCAAGGTAATCGGCCCCAGTGAGATCAACGCACATCTCATACCCTTCGTCGGCGAGAGCCTTGATTACCGAAACGTACTGATCGCGTGAGGCGTGAAGTACACGCTGCCCGTGAGAATCTTGCACAGGGCAACCATGCTGAGTCTCTACAGCATTCTCCACTGTGTCTGTTGAGTCACTCATGATTACTTCGTACCTATGGTGACAGAAGTGTGCGCTGCGAGTTCAGAGGAAAGTTCAACACCTGCTCCGCCGTTGTTAGCAACGCGACGACGCATGATTTCACCATCTTCAATCAGCTGATGCAAAGTTTCAATTGCATGAATGAGCGTCTCAGGTGTCGGTGGGCATCCGGGTGCATACACATCAACGGGAACAATCTGATCAACACCTTGCACAATTGCGTAGTTGTTGAACATGCCGCCACTTGACGCACAGACGCCCATTGAGATGACCCATTTGGGTTCCATCATTTGGTCGTATACCTGACGAAGTACGGGAGCCATTTTCTGGCTCACTCGACCAGCAACGATCATGATGTCTGCTTGGCGAGGAGATGCGCGGAACACTTCCATTCCAAATCGTGAAAGGTCGTAATGCGATGCACCAGTTCCCATCATTTCAATTGCACAACATGCAAGACCAAACGACGCTCCCCAACTTGAACGTGAGCGCGCCCACTTCACCAAGTCTTCGATACGTGCCGTAACAAAGTTGTGGTCCATGCCCCCGAGGCCGTCGTCGGCGATGTTTTGAACAACACCCATTAGGCAGCTCTGCCTTCAGAACCAACAACTCGCACAGAACTAGTCGTAGTGAAACCAAGTGATTCTTGAGTCTCAAGTTTGCCTGCACGCTGAAGTGGGCCCCAGTCAAGCGCTCCACGCGCGATCATGTACACAAATGCAACGAAGAACACTGCACTGAATGAGACCATTTCAAGGAATCCGTACGTGCCGAGGAACTCACGATCAACTGCGTACGGGTACGCAAAAATGATTTCAATATCAAACATGATGAACAACATTGCGACAACAAAGAAACTGACCGGAAACCGCTCGGGCGGTTCACGACTTGGCACGATTCCACATTCGTAGGGTGCTTCTTTTGCAGTGTTTGGGCGATTAGGTGCAAGTAACTTCGAAGCGAGAAGGCTGATGACAGCAAACAAAATTGCCAGCACAGTCAACGCAACTATCGGAAGGTACTGGCCCATGATTTAGGCCACCGAAGATTTGAGAGCAAGATTCCTGCGCAACAATGCTTCGCGACGGTGCAAGAGCCAGCACAACAAGAAGAAAATCAGTCCTGATCCAAAACCGATGAGGAATGCTGGGCGACGCTTTGCGCCCAAATCACGAATCATCACTATGTAACGGTGAGGCTGGGCTTCATCGATCTGAGCACGTGCGGGTGCACGACCAGGTTCTGCACGCTGAGGAACTAGTGGAGCAATTTCTACAATTGCATACCGAGGTTTGTGCTTGAACGCCAAGAAGTCAATCGAGTCTCCAAGTTTCGGAAACCGCTCGCCGCCCTTGTCATACACAGCAACTGCAACATATTCTCCGGCTGCAAATTCTTTCGCTTCATTCTGAATGATTTCATCTGCAGAGGCAACTGCCTGTCCACGCTGCGGATTAGATTCCGCGAGGGATTCCCATCCTTCGGCCACTAGTTGATCAGAGATCTTCTTTGCTGCAGCAGCAGAGCTGAGACCCTTGAGATCACTAGAGCCTTCAACAATTTCTGTTCGGTTCAGAAGAGACCCGTCGCGAACAATGGTGATTGGTTCACTCGGATGCCATGTGGGCTCTGGACCTTTTAATCCGATTCCGTAGATGGCCCAAATAATGGCCATCGACATCATCCATCCGGCAAGCCCAGTAAGAGCAACCAAGAAGCCAAGGCGTGCGCCGAGGTTGGTGCCCAAGATGAGATAGGTAGATCCCATCAACACCACAACGCTGATGATGACGATGATCCATCCGCGGATCTCTGGTTCCCAACTGACTGCAAGTAGCGCTGACAACATCACAAACTCCGAACGTATTCAACGATCAACTTCAGTTGTTCGTCTGTGTACACCTGACCAAAGGCTGGCATTCGACCGCCTCCCTGACCCTGTTCTCCGTAGCGCTTGCCCAATTCGGAACCGTTGCTAATGAACGCAATCATGTCGGCCTGATTCGGGAACTGGCGAACTGAGGAACCACCTGTGAGGTTTGGCCCAAAAGCTCCACCACCGGTTGCTTGCGGGTCGTCGTACGACCATCCAGTTGTATGGCAACGTGCGCATGAGTAAGCACCGGAATTGAGACTGAGATTGAAAAGTGCTTCGCCGATAGTTGCGTGGGCACCACTATCAACTTGACGTTGTGCTTCGTCCATAATCGCTTTGTTTTCCGCTGCAGGCAATTTTCCGTCAACGCAGGTTGGGTTGTACGGCCCACGTGGCTCCACGCAATTATCTTGCGGGATCTGAATCGACTTCATGTATTCAATAAGCGTGGTGACGTTCTGATCAGTCAGTGGACCTCCACCAATGATTCCCCAAGCAGACATCGGAGAGAACGGACGGCCATAGTTCAAGATGAAACGGATCTCTTCGTCTGAATAGCGATACAACACTGTGTTCAATGCAGGAGCTTTCCATGACACTGACTTCACTTCACCTGTTTTCGGATCTGTAATTGCGTAAGCAGCAACGCCACCCGTTGCCTTCATGCCGCCGTGACAACCTGAGCAGTTGAATCCACCATCAGCGGTAGATGCAAACAACTCTGCTCCCCATTTGGTGAAACGCTTTTCAAACCCAAATTCCGCACCAGCTGTACGACCAGGCTCAAGAACCCAATAGAGAGGCAAAGAGATAGTGATGATGACGAGGAACAAAAGTCCGAGAATTTGGACACGCTCAAGACGTGGTCCTTCGAGAATTTCATCGTCGTAGTAGGGCTTACGGTTCGCAGCAAGTTTTTGTTCTGAACCAATTTCGTTGCGTGATGACCGGATGTTAGAGAACGCGTAAAACGCCCAACCCGCAAGAGAGATGAGAAGAATTACCCATGCATTAGATGTACTAGTTGATGCAATCATGATTAGTGCCCTCCGCCGACACAGTGTGGTCCTTCAGCTTCTTGTCCAGTGGTATTGATACCAATTGACGGACCTGCAAACACTGCTCCGGTATCAATAGTTAGGACACCGTTCGTGATGCCCACTCCGAAACGATCCATTCCGCGTGGAGCTGGTCCACCCTTTTTTTCACCAACACGGTTGTACTGCGAACCGTGACACGGGCATTCAAACCATTGCGAGCTCTTGCACTCAGGAACTCGACATCCGAGGTGAGGACACTTTTGATACAGCGCAACAATGCCCGCCTGCATTCCGGTAAACACAGGAGCCTGACCGCTGTAAACAGCTTGCCCTTTTCCAAGAGCATCCTTTGGATACTCGGTCACCCACGCACGTGCTTCGGACAAATACAAGAAACCCTTGTTCTGACGAATCAATTGAATGACATCGTCAACTTTTCCGGCAGTGATCTTGGAACCAAAGCCGCCTTCAGCACCTTTCCAGAGAAAGCCAACCACTGAAGCACCAAAGGCACCAACGCTGACAGACAGCAAGGTGACGGTTGCACGGTTGAAGAACATACGACGCGAGACGCCAAGTGCTTCTTCATCTGGTGCGACCCACGGAGCCACTTCAACAGGTGCTGCTTTGACAAGTGATGTTGAACGAACAGAAGCTTGCGCTTCAACTTCACGCCCGGTTGGTGCGGCATCTGAAATGTTTGCTTTTGTGTTGCGAGAACGAGTCTCACGCGACAGCGCGCCTGCGCCACGAACTTCTGAAGTGCGTGACGTTGTGAGAACAACAATCAGACCAAAGATGATCGCTGCAATAACAACGATTGCGATGACAATTCCGGTGCTCATGACTGTTCGTTCCTTGCTTCAGTGTTGTTGGGGGTATTCATTGTCTTCATCACAATTCAAAGAAGATTCCGTCACGCCATGGGAAGGTGAAGTTGAATCCGGGACCGCGGAAGAAAGAACCAATGATTACGAGAACTGCCCAGAACATAAGGAACAAGGTGAACATCGATGTCATCCACTTGCGATCTTCTGGTCTGTTTGAAGGGTTCTTATCAACGAATGGCGCCAAGATAAGGACAACAAGGCCCATTCCCGGAAGCGTCACACCAGCAATCATTGGGTGGAACATTGTAAGAAGTTCCTGCAAACCGAGGAAGTACCACGGTGCCTTTGATGGGTTCGGTGTTTTGTTGAAGTCCGCTGCATGCATGAGTGGTGCGTTAACAACCCACGAGAAGACGAACAAGAAGGCTGTACATGCAAGACCTGCAACAAATTCAACTGCCAACAAGTGAGGCCATGTATGAACTTTGTCAACTGGTGCAGCTTTGGTTTCTTGAATAGAACCAGATTTAACAACAGTCAATAAACGTTGTGTGTGTCCACCAGGGCCAGCACCAACTGGTAATCCAGCTGAAGGAGCTGCAGTAACAACTGCTGAAGCTTTATCTGCGACTGCTACCGCACCGCCGTCTCCGCGCGCCGCCTTGCTGCGCTCGAGCAAGTGATCAGGGATACGTGAGTCACCGGCGTCTGCAGCTGGTGCAGCGGCATCGTCAGCCGCCTTATCGCGTGCAGCTTTTGCTCGCTTTAAGAGATGTTCAGGGATTTCAGTCATTAGATGTCCTCTCGATCACAAAGGTCCAGAAATTCCGCCGTCTTTACGAACACGCCAGAAGTGGATGGCCATAAAGATAACGATGACGAATGGAAGTAGAAGTACGTGCAACACGTACCAACGAAGCAAAGTTTCAGAACCAATTTCAACTCCACCAAGCAACACGAATCGCACTTGCGATCCGAATACCGGTGTGTAGCCCATCATGTTGGTACCAACGGTTACAGCCCACAGAGCCAACTGGTCCCATGGCAACAAGTAACCAGTGAATGAAAGGAGCAAGGTAAGTGTTAACAACACAACACCAATGACCCAGTTGAATTCACGTGGAGCTTTGTATGCACCGTGGTAAAACACGCGAGACATGTGAAGGAATGTTGAAAGCACCATGAGGTGTGCTCCCCATCGATGCATGTTTCGAACAAGAAGACCGAACGT
>CALPPK020000122.1 GCA_943325435.2 Bifidobacterium breve | reverse complement strand
TGGCCACGGCATTCAGGTGCCAGTGGGTAACCGCACACTTGGTCACGTATGGAACGTATGGGGCGATGTTCTCGACGGCAACAACTCAGACTTCGACGACATCGAGCGTTGGGACATTCACCGTCCAGCTCCTGCATTCGACACACTCGAGCCTTCAAAGCGCATGTTCGAAACCGGCATTAAGGTCATCGACCTTCTGACTCCATACCTTGCTGGTGGAAAAATTGGTTTGTTCGGTGGAGCAGGCGTTGGTAAGACCGTTCTTATTACCGAAATGATCAACCGTGTTGCTTCTAAGCACGGTGGTGTTTCCGTGTTCGCCGGAGTGGGCGAGCGCACTCGTGAAGGTACCGACCTTCGTATGGAAATGGAAGAGTCGGGCGTGTTTGAAAAAGCAGCCTTAGTGTTCGGACAAATGGACGAACCACCTGGCGTGCGCCTCCGCGTTGCATTGTCAGCTCTCACCATGGCTGAGTACTTCCGTGACGTACAGAACCAGGACGTGTTGTTGTTCATCGACAACATCTTCCGTTTCGTACAGGCCGGTTCTGAAGTATCAACTCTTCTCGGACGTATGCCATCAGCAGTGGGCTACCAGCCAACACTTGCTGACGAAATGGGTCAACTCCAAGAGCGCATCACATCAACCCGCGGACGTTCAATTACGTCACTGCAGGCTGTGTACGTTCCTGCGGACGACTACACCGACCCAGCTCCGTTCACCACGTTCACCTTCCTCGATGCAACCACTGAGTTGTCTCGTCAGATCGCGTCACTTGGTATTTACCCAGCTGTGGATCCATTGGCTTCAACATCAACAATTCTCACACCAGAAACTGTTGGTGACCGTCACTACGCAGTTGCTCGTCGCGTGCAGGAAATCTTGCAGCGCTACAAGGAACTTCAAGACATCATCGCAATTCTTGGTCTCGACGAATTGTCAGAAGAAGACCGCCAGACCGTGTCACGTGCACGTAAGGTTCAGCGTTTCTTGTCACAGCCGTTCTATGTTGCTGAAGTCTTCACCGGCGTCAAGGGCGAGTACGTACCTGTTGCTGAAACAGTTGAATCATTCGAAGCACTTATCAACGGTGAACTCGACGAGGTGCCAGAACAGGCATTCCTCAACGTCGGTTCAGTTGAGCAGGTGTACGCAAAGGCAAAGGCTCTTCAGGAGAACGCATAATGGCTGAGTCGTCAGGCGTATTGCGCGTAGAAGTTGTGTCACCCGAGCGGGTTCTCTTTTCCGGAGAATCAACTCAGGTGATCACCCGCACCATGGAAGGTGGCGAAATCGCATTCCTTCCTGGCCATGCGGCGTTCCTTGGTGCACTCACCGAGAACCACACGCGTATCTACTTGTCTGACGGCACCATTCAAAACTTGGCCGTTCATCTCGGCTTTGTTGAAGTGGGTCCAGACCACGTGACAATTCTTTCTGATGCTGCTGAACTTGAAGAAGACATCGATGTTGCCGCAGTGCGTGCAACAAAGATTCGTCTTGAAGAACAATTGCGTTCAGAGCACTCAGCTGAAGTTGAAGCTGAACTGCGCCGCACTCACGCACGCATCGCCGCCACCGGCGGACTGTAAACACAGGCCGAAAGGCCACAGCGCATGTTTCCTCGTTGCTTAATTTTTAGTTGTATTGTGCAAGTAATTAGGACTACCGAACAGTCGGGAAATTTAGTGTAATTTGTCATTACATAGGCAATTGTTCAAGGGGGCACCATGTCTAAGAAATTTATCCTGTCGTTGTTAGTGGGGTCTTGTCTTCTGGTGACAGCGTGTGGCGGAGGCAGTTCCTCCTCTTCCTCTACCGTAGGTCCTCGTCTTAAGAACTCCGCTCTGCCCCAACAATGTGCCGAGGAAGTTTCTACGACTAGCGAAGTCATTGTTGAAGAGGGTGATGTTCTTGAGGACGTCAATTGCGTAGAAGCACCTGACGAAGCCGAACTCACCACCACGACCGTTGGTGCAGTGCTGCAAGCCGACACAACCGTTGTCGAGAACACAACCGCACTTGGCTCTGGAAGTGCGTTGGAGATGACAGTGAAGCCAGGATCTGCAACAGACCCAAAGAGGGGTGTTTTCAAGCAGCAGCAACAGATCGATTCTGTAAAGCGAATTCCGAGCGGCAAAACGACGAAGCTCAGCATTGTTCAAAATAAGGAAGCGACAGTCGTTCCCAATGACCTGTGCAAGATTCTCGGTATTGAATGCACATCATTGAATTTCGTCAACGTCACTATCACCGGTGCAGCCGCGTTCACTGCGAGTGCCGAAATTCCGAGCACAGCTTTCGCTTTCCCAGGAATGAAAATCTCAAATACGAGATTGATCGTTACGGCAAATGGTGCAGCAGCAACATTCTCAGTTCAAGCTGATGCTTCTGCAGTGATGTTTGGCACGACTTTACCAATGACGCTCACCGGAACATTCAGCACTGAGGATGTGTCTATCAGTCTTACGTTGAGCAATAAAAACCTTGGACTGAACGATGTATTTGGTATCCCTGGCTTGAGCATCACTTCTATTTCTACTCAAGTAAAAATAATTGGTCTTGTTCCAACGTGTTGTCTCTTTTCACTCACCGGAACATTGCCAACGTTCATGAAAGAACTTGGCATCAATCCACAATCCGAGATTCGAGTGACTTCATCAATGGGTTCATACCCATCAATAGTTGGAATGTCTGTGGGTTCACAAGATGCTGGTGCACCAGACATTTTCAATATCAAGAACGTGTTGTCAGCCAAATACATTGCGGCTTCGTTGTCGGCACTTCCTGCAGAGATTGATGGTGTGACATACCCACAAGGTCTTGCGATGGCGTTTGATGCCATGATTGCGAAAACTCCAGTATCTGTCGCGGGAAATATTGTCAATCCGCTTGAGTGGAATCTTGACTTCAAAATCGGAGCCTTCAACATTGGTGGATTTCAGTTAGAAGAAACTGTCGGATCTATCCAAAAGACGAAAACCGATCTTGGATTAATGATCAATGGCGGCATTAAGGGGTACGGACTTGATGCTCGACTAAAAGGATCGTTTGACGTTCTTGGTGGTCTCGTCCTCGAGGGAGAATCAAGTTTCAAACCAGCTCCTGGAATTGATCTCGGTGCAATCAAACTCAAAATGGGTGCGAAATTTACTCGTGGCGGAATTCCTACTGGTGAGTTCACCGGTGAGCTAGTGACCCCGAATTACGGATTCATCAAGGGAAGCGGCAAAGTTGGATTTAAGGCATATGAAAAGGGAATCGCTTACCTAATTGATGTCAACGGCCAACTTGGAATACCTGGCTTGCCAGGTTTCGCAGACATCACAGGTGGCCTCAAAATCACCAACTGCGAGAACTTGAAGTGTTCTCAACCCGCAGTTTTGCCAGCGGCATACCTCGTCGGTTCGGCTTCGTTCTACAAGCAACCACGACAGTCATTTTCAATCGGAGTGAACCCAGCTGGCTGGAGTTTCAGAGAAGAATTCAAGTTTGATTTCAACAAGGAACTGAAGACCTCTGGATCTGGATTTGAAATTGGTATGGGAGTTAGCGGAAAAGGCTCAGTGGTTATTTCCGAAAAAGGTGTAACGCTTGGTAACGGCAACCTGGGAGCAAAAGCATGGCTGAAGACCCCAGATACAAAGGCTGTTTACAGTGCAAGAACTCAGACCCGCCTTTCACGAACAAAGTGTTCTACAAAGTGGATGAGCGGAAAAGGACTCGTGACGCGCTGCAACACAGAAATGTACTGGAGCTACGCAGGCGGAGATTTGATTATCCCTGCAATTCGCGGTATCAATATCAACATTGCTGCTGAAGTAGGAATTGATAACGGTCGCTTCTACGTTTCAACTGGTCGTAACCAGTGGGCCGGAGCTCAGAAGTTGTACTTCAGCTAATAGTTCGAATTTCAACGCCTCACTGGTTTTGCCCGTGGGGCGTTGAATTATTCGAGGACTCAGCCGTGTTCGTGGTCGTCAAACCATTCGCGCGCCGCAGCCAGAATCTGCGGCTCTGTTAACGCGGGAACATTGATATCAAGTGCTGCAACTACTTTTTCTGCAGTCTTTTGATGATGACGTTCTAAATGCTGGATGAGTTTCAACATTGAGTTTGATTTACCTTTGCCATGGCCAATTAACAGAATCTGCCCGGCTGGTTCAAGAGTCTTTGCGACACTTTCAAGGTACGAATGCTCAAAACGGTTTGTCTCATGACCGTGTGTCGTTGTCTGTTCATTTCGAACATGATGATGAACATGTTCCGCACTAGGTCGTGCGACGACTTCGGGCTTGTCTCCGCGGTGTGCATCAGTTGCCCAAATGCGCGTATCGGTATGGGTGACGGCTGCGACTACTAATTTTCCGGTGATGTTCATACATTCACCCTATGACTCAACAATGTTGTTTAGTCAATAAGAAAAAATGTTAGGTGAACGTAACTTTTTGTACGTCCGTAAAACGTTTGCTCAGCTGTAGTCGATTGCGGAGAATTCGCTGATCTTGTCGAGCCTGTGTTGTGCGTCGATGAGGCGCACTGTGCCGCTGCGTGAACGCATCACCAAGCTTTGTGTGTGAACGAGGCCGGGAGTAAAGCGAACTCCTTGTAGCAATTCGCCATCAGTAACACCAGTTGCAGCGAAGAAGCAGTTGTCACCTTGAACAAGATCGTCGGTGAGCAAGATTCGACTGAGGTCGTAACCCTGAGCAATTGCTGCTGAACGTTCTTCGTCACTGCGAGGCCACAGGCGGGCTTGAATCTCGCCACCCATGCACTTCAATGCAGCAGCTGCGACAACACCTTCAGGTGTTCCACCAATTCCGAACATCACGTCGACGCCTGCATTAGGCCACGCGGTTGCAATCGCAGAGAAAATGTCGCCATCTGAAATCAGCTTGATGCGCGCACCTGATGCACGAACTTCTTCGATGAGTTCGTCATGGCGAGGGCGCTCAAGGATCATGACTGTTAAGTCACGAACACTTTCACCTTTTGCCTTGGCAATCCATTTGAGGTTTTGGGTGGGGGATGCGGTGATGTCGATTGAACCAACAGCACTTGGACCAACAGCAATCTTTTCCATATAGAAACATGGGCCCGGATCAAACATGGTGCCGCGCTCGGAAACTGCAATCACCGAGATGGCATTACCTTTGCCTGATGCTGTGAGCGAGGTGCCGTCAATTGGGTCAACTGCAACGTCAGTATCTGGCTTCGAGCCGTCACCGACAAGTTCGCCGTTGAACAACATGGGGGCTTCGTCTTTTTCGCCTTCACCAATGACAACAATGCCGCTCATGGGTACGGT
>CALPPK020000121.1 GCA_943325435.2 Bifidobacterium breve | reverse complement strand
GCAGCAAGGCCTGGCACCTGAACGAAGTTGAAGTAGTAAAGCAAACCGATCCAGGTAATGCCCGCGAGGACATGGAGGTAACGGAACCAAAAGTTTCCGATTGCGGCTTGATCAAACAATGATGCTGCGGTCATGAAATTTCCCTTTTGTAGGTGTCCAGAGGCTGGACAAGACTCAAAGGTAACAGCCCCGAGGGGTGGACAGGCGGAACTTGAGGTCGCCGAACTAACCTCATAGAACCATGGCACACGAGTTCATCTACACCTGTTACAAGTTGGCTCGGTTTTACCCACCAGACCGCACCATTCTCGAGAACATCTCCCTCTCCTTCTATCCAGGGGCCAAAATCGGCGTTATCGGCTCAAACGGCAGCGGTAAGTCCAGTTTGTTGCGCATCATGGCCGGCCGAGACGACGGATACACGGGCGAAGCGCGCCTTACCCCTGGTTTCACTGTTGGCCTCCTCGAGCAAGAACCACAGCTAGATCTGACCAAGGACGTTCTCGGCAATGTGATGGACGGCGTTGCCCCCATCCGAGACCTCCTTGTTAAATACGACGAAGTCATGGCCATGTGGGGAGACCCCGACGCTGATTACGACAAGGTCGGAGCCCTGCAGGCTGATCTTGAAGCGAAAATTGAAGCCGCCGATGCATGGAGCCTTGACCGCAACGTAGAAATTGCCATGGACGCATTGCGTTGTCCGCCAAACGATGCGGATGTTTCGAAATTGTCTGGTGGTGAAAAGCGTCGAGTTGCCTTGTGTCGTTTGTTGCTGTCACGCCCTGACCTACTTCTTCTTGACGAACCTACGAACCACCTTGACGCGGAGAGCGTTGATTGGCTCGAGCGTTTCTTGAAGGAATACCCAGGCACAGTTGTTGCAATTACGCACGACCGTTACTTCCTTGACAATGTCGCAAGTTGGATTCTTGAACTTGACCGTGGTCGTGGTTTCCCATTTGAAGGCAACTACACCTCATGGCTAGAGCAGAAGCAGACTCGTCTCGAAGGCGAAGAAAAACTCAGCGACACGCGTACACGAACATTGCAGCGCGAACTTGAATGGGTGAAGATGTCGCCAAAGGCTCGTCAAGCCAAAGGTAAAGCTCGTCTTGCTGCGTACGACAAGTTGCATGCAGAGGCAATGGCTGCAGAGCGCGGCCCTGACAAGTTAGAAATCGCAATCCCTGCCGGACCACGCCTTGGCGACAACGTCATTGTTGTAGAAAACCTCACTAAGGGCTTCGGCGATCGTTTGCTGATTGAAAACTTGTCGTTCTCGTTGCCGCCTGCTGGCATTGTGGGAATCATCGGACCTAACGGTGCTGGTAAGACAACATTGTTCAGCATGCTCACCGGCCAAGAGGCTCCAGATTCCGGAACCGTCACAGTTGGCGACACTGTTCAACTCAGTTACGTCGACCAAAATCGCGATTCTCTTGACCCAGCGAAGTCTGTGTATGAAGAAATCACGGAAGGCGTTGAGCACATGAAAGTGGGCGGACGCGAAATTCATGGTCGCGCGTATGTGGCAAGCTTCAACTTCAAAGGCGCAGACCAACAGAAGCTTGTTGGCGATCTTTCCGGTGGTGAACGCAACCGTGTTCACTTGGCCAAGGTTCTCAAGCGCGGTGGAAACGTATTGCTACTCGACGAACCAACGAATGACCTCGACGTTGACACATTGCGCGCATTGGAAGACGCTCTCGATCAATTCCCTGGTTGCGCAGTAGTCATCAGTCACGATCGCTGGTTCCTTGACCGCATCGCAACACACGTTCTTGCATTCGAAGGTGACAGCCAAGTGCGTTGGTTCGAAGGAAACTTCTCTGAATACGAATCATGGCGTCACAAAGAACTTGGTTCAGCAGCTGATCAGCCTCACCGCATCAAATACAAGCCCCTTTCTCGGTAACTACATGTCACTGCGGTTGATTCGAACATTGTGCTTTGGTGCCTTCTTGGCAGGACTGCCCGCAATCATCGTGTCGTCTATTCGGGGAAACAATGAGGGTTGGGTTCTGACATTCGGAATGATCACGGCAATCGCAGCAATCATTCTCATCGCTGTAACCGCAACTACATCAACAAAACGTATTGATGTCTTTAATGAAATTGAAGCAGAACGAGTAGAACTGCGCATTCGACAACTTGTTGAAGCCGGTGCTAACGAAGTTGAAGTTCGGGCTTTGGTGCGCGACGCTCTTAACCTGTCTCGCGGCGAGCAGTGACCAACGCAGAACTTTTCGATTCGTGGAAATCGCTCAATGACCATGACCTTGCTATTGAACTTGCACGGGTCACTGGTCAACTCTTAGTCGAACATCGTGAAGTAACGATTGAACGCGGCACAACACAGTGGCAACTCAAAGACTCCGGCGACCTACTTGCACATAACTTTCTCATGGAAGCATTCAGTGCAGTACGTCCCGGCGATGCAGTGCTGTCGGAAGAGGGTTCAGACGACCGACGCCGACTCACCTCTGATCGCGTGTGGATTGTTGACCCACTTGATGGCACCAATGAATACGGAGAGGGTCGTGCTGACTGGGCAGTGCATATTGCACTATGGGAACGCGATGCGCTTACTGCTGGTGCAGTGTCACTTCCCAGTATCGACGCCGTGTTCGGAACCGACCCTGCAGTTGTCGTTCCGCCGAAAGAAGGCAAAAAGCCACGCCTTGTCACTTCACGTAATCGTGCGCCCTATGCAGCGGTACTAGTCAACGAACATCTTGATTGCGATGCATTTCGTTTAGGCAGTGCTGGTGCAAAAGCAATGTCGATCCTTATGGGTGAAGCTGATATTTATGTGCACGATGGCGGCATGTACCAATGGGATTCAGCCGCACCTGCAGCCGTGGCACTTGCAGCTGGTTTACACGTGAGCCGCATTGATGGCTCCCCTCTTGAATACAACACGCCAGATACATGGCTTCCAGATTTCTTTGTGTGCCGACCTGAATACACCGATGCAATTCTGCATGCCATCTGGGGTCGCGATCCTCGCTGACTGCGGTTTTAATCTGCAGAGAAATATGCGCAGAGGTCAAACAAGTTGCCATCTGGGTCAGCGAAGTTTGCAATAAGGCCATATGGCTCACTGCGCATTGGTCGGGTTTCGACAGCACCCAAACGCATCATGCGCTCACGCTCTTTCGGAAAATCGCTCGTCGAACACGACAGGTCCACGTGTATCGAACCATCAACGTGTTCACCACGTTGAAAACCAATAGTGCGTCCTCCGTTTGAGTTCCCCAAAAGAATCCACCTATCGCCATCTTCACGTTCAATCTCTTGCAGACCCAGAAGGTCGGCCCAGAATTTAGACAGCTCATTCGTTCGAAGAGTGTTGAGGGTGACAATGTCTAAATGGCTAGCGGTCATCGTGTCACCACTTCGGTTCGTGTTCGCCGAGGATTGGAACTGGACCATACGTTGGGTTGTAGCCGTCGAAATCAACAGGTGAATTCACGGCGCGATACGGCGCCTCGCCAGGTTGCGGCGTCATATCAATAAATGCACCAGACGCAATAACCTGCGGGTCATTTACAGCTTCGGGAATTGAGTTCAATGGCGCCCACCACACATCTTCTGCGTCAAACCGCGAGGTCCAATATGCGTAGTCCTGTGTTGCAATATGCGCATCAAGAATCGAGATCAATTCTTCAGCATGCAAGGCGCGGGCGCGTGCATTCTTGAAGTCCTCAATTGCTGCCAGGTCTTCTCGCTCAATTGCTTTCAATAACCCTGGCCAATGGCGATCCGCTTCAAGGCCAAGCAGCCAAAATGCGCGACCATCTGCACATCGATAGCAATTCATCTGCGGTGCAGGGTTGCGATGACGGGAACGCGTACTTTGCCGTTTGCCGTAACGCAAGTACACGCCGAAATCCCAGCCGATTGTGTAAACGCCAGTGCGCAACAAACTGGTGGAGACTACGCGTCCTTTCCCAGTTCGTTCACGGTCAAATAATGCGGCCATCACGCCAGATGCAAGAGCCATTCCTGTTGTGTGATCGCCTTGGCCACTGCGAATCCCGGGCGGTAATTCGTCTGGAGCAACTGTTGTGTGCGCTAATCCACTGCGTGCCCAAAATGCACCAATGTCATACCCAGCCTTGTCAACATCGGGGCCTGTTAAGCCATACCCAGTGATGATGCCGTAAATCAATCGCGGGAATTTCTCTGTCAGTGTTTCTGCATCAAGACCAAGACGTTGCAAACCGGCAGGTCGCACATTGGTTACAAAAATGTCTGCCTCACTGATGAGGGTCATCATGGTTTCTAGGTCTGCGTCATTGCGAAGGTCGAGAACCACCGATCGCTTTCCACGATTATCAATCTCGAACGGGGGCACGCCGGCTTGGTCTGCAACCCCCAACGCGCCAAACACGGCACGCTGCGGGTCGCCGGTTGGTGGCTCAATCTTCAGTACGTCTGCGCCCCAGTCCGCCAGCATTCCCGTGACCGCTGGCCCAGCAACCCACACGCCTAATTCGACTACTTTGACCCCGTGAAGTGGTGCGTTAGACATGTGATCCCCCGTGCGCTTAGTGCGTGAACCATTGTGTCGCATTTCGCCCCCACAAGGCGTGTGGGAGCAACTCTCCACGGCAGAATGATTCGATGACAGAACGACCTAATGACCTTTCCTGGGGCAATTTCTCTGATTCAGGTCCGTGGGTCCTTGATCGCGACACCATTGCATGGTCGCAGGTAGCCATCGTCCTTCGTGCTGCAGCGCAAAAAGAAGTGCCGTCCCTTATTCGGGCCCGCCGCATTCCACCGCTTGGTCGACTAGTAGTCGTTGTTGCCCATCTTGGCTGGGCATTGCTTCCGTGGTTCATCCAGAAGAAGCGCAACAAGTTTGCTACCCCTGAAGATTCGCGCACATACATGTCTCTTCGTTTGCGCACAGCAATTGAGAAACTTGGTGCAACGTACATCAAACTCGCCCAAATTATTTCTAGCGGTGAAGGTTTGTTTCCTACTGAACTCGTAAATGAATTCAAGAAATGCCGTGATCAAGTTCCACCTCAACCTTGGAACACCGTGAAACTCATTGTTGAACAAGACTTGGGTGCCCGACTTGAAGATGTTTTCGCTAATTTTGAACAACAATCTCTTGCTTCAGCGTCAATCGCTCAAGTTCACCGCGCAACACTTTTGACTGGCGAAGATGTCGTCGTAAAAGTACAGCGCGAGCAGGTATCAGAACTTGTTCGTCGTGACCTTCGCGTTATGGCATGGATTGCGCCATTCATGATTGGCCGCATCAAGGTTGCTGCTCTTGCAAACCCACCAGCCCTTGTT
>CALPPK020000120.1 GCA_943325435.2 Bifidobacterium breve | reverse complement strand
TTCAGTGCGGTTTTTGCACACCAGGACTTGTTATGGCTGTTCATCACTTACTTGATCAGAATGACTCGCCGAACGAACAAGAGATCAAAGAGGCCCTGTCGGGCAACATATGTCGTTGCACTGGTTATGGTCGAATATTCGCAGCTGTTGACACAGTTATTTCTGTACGAAAAGGCGTTTCGTCATGACCATCACTAAGACCCAGCGAGACATTCTCGGATCAAGCGCCTTACGTCCCGACGGAATTTCTAAAGTTCAAGGTGATTTTGCTTTTTCATCTGACCTGCATGCAGAGAACATGTTGTGGGGCGCAACTCTTCGATCACCGCATCCATATGCGCGAATTGTGTCTATTGATATTTCTGACGCATGGAAGATTGCCGGAGTTGAGTGCGTAATCACGGCTGATGATGTCCCCGGACAATTGACATACGGTCTCATCAGCGAAGATCAACCAGTATTCGCCAAAGATGTTGTGCGCTACATGGGAGAACCAATAGCAGCAATCGCTGCGGATCACCCCGAAACTTGCCGACGTGCACTCGCAGCAATTCACGTTGTATATGAGGTGCTCACACCTCTTACGAACCCTGAGCATGCGATTGACGGCTCACACGAACCAATTCACCCAGATGGCAATATCATCCGCCGGCAACGCATAATTCATGGTGACGCGACCGCCACTGCGCCCATCGTCGTTGAAGGTACATACGACATAGGAATGCAAGACCAAGCTTTTCTTGGTACGGAATCTGCACTTGCAATCCCCGATCACGACGGGGCAGGAGTTGAAGTCTTTGTTGCTACGCAATGGCTGCACGAAGACAGAAAACAAATGGCCAAATGCTTGGGCATACCTGAAGAAAAAGTTCGTTTGGTCCTCGGTGGAGTTGGCGGTGCCTTTGGTGCACGCGAAGACATCAGTTTGCAAGTTCACACCGCCCTCTTGGCAATGCGGACAAGTCGTCCAGTCAAAATGCAGTACGGACGCGAGGAAAGTTTCTTTGGGCACGTGCACCGTCATCCTGCTCAAATCTGGATGCGCCATCATGCGACCAATGACGGTCGGATTGTCAAAATTGAAGCTCGTTTCGTTTTCGATGGTGGAGCGTATTCATCTACGTCCTCAGCTGTTCTCATCAATGGCGTCACCCACACCCAAGGGCCATACCAATGCCCCAATGCAGTAGTTGACGGATACGCCGTTCGTACCAATAATCCTCCATGTGGTGCAATGCGCGGATTCGGCGTTGTCCAAGCTTGTTTTGCTCACGAAGGTCAAATGGACAAGCTTTCTGCAGCAACAGGGATTGACGAAGTAGAGATTCGTCTGAGAAACATCATTCACACTGGTGACACCATGATTACCGGACAAGTCTTGGAAAGCGTTGCTCCCCTCGAACGTTGCATACGCGAAACAGCAGCAATGCCGTTACCCGTAGAAATGGGTGTGAATCCACATGAACTTGATCTTCCGGGCGGGTCAGGGCGTACGGCTGACCGTAGAAATATTGTTCGCGGTATCGGCTGGGGCGTGAGTATGAAGAACCTCATGTACAGCGAGGGATTTGATGACTACTCAACAGCTCGCTGCACACTCACCAATGGTTCTGTAGAACTTAAGTTTGCAACAAGTGAGGTAGGACAAGGCTTCGTGACGCTGGCCCCGCAGATAGCACGATCAGTTCTCGGAGTTGACAACGTCACGTACGACACCATTGATACTCAAATCGGTTCGGCTGGTTCCACTTCTGCATCACGTCAGACGTGGATGAGCGGAGGCGCAGTAGACGGAGCATGTCGCATGGTGAGAGAACGTTTGTTTGAACACGTTGGATCAATGCATGGGATTGATCCACTGCGTTTAGCAATTGACGACACAGACATCATCGACACCATCGGAACCTTGAGAATCCCTGTTCAGGAAGCCTCTGCGAACTTCTCTGTGTCTGAGACCTATGA
The DNA here is from genome assembly GCA_943325435.2 of Bifidobacterium breve. Next base: position 3,359 of record CALPPK020000120.1, on the reverse strand, counting down.
ATATCACCATCGACAGACAGAAGATCTCGACGAGAATGGCCAAGGAAACTGTCACGTCGCATTTGCGTTCGTCGCACATCGCGCTGTCGTAGACGTAGACGTAGAACTCGGATTAGTAAAAGTTGTTCAGATCGCCACTGCCCAAGATGTAGGAAGAGTTCTTAATCCAATGTCCGTTACAGGACAGATTGAGGGCGGCATTGCGCAAGGACTCGGTCTAGCAGTGATGGAAGAAATCATTGTCACGAACGGCATAGTTCGTAACCCAAGTTTCACCGACTATCTGTTGCCAACAGCTCTCGACGCACCACAAGTACTGATCTCGATGATTGAAGAGCCGGATCCTCAAGCACCAATGGGCGCCAAAGGCGTTGGTGAAGCACCCTGCATCTCCGTTACCCCTGCGATAGTTGCTGCAATTCGCAACGCCACCGGCAAATCAATTGATCGTTGCCCGGTGCGCCCACAAGACATTTGTTTCTAGCATCTATTTACCGAACACAGTGTCGCTATAGGCATTAGAAAACGTCCGCTGTGGATCTAACTGATTTCGTAATGCGATGAATTCATCCCAACGCGGGTACAACTTCGACAACTCTTCGGCGTCGCGGTAATGCATCTTGCCCCAATGCGGGCGGGCGTCATACGCACGCAAGATATCTTCGACATCACGAAAAAACGGTTCACATTCCATACCTTTATAGACATGCACCGCAATGTAGGCCGAGTCTCTACCGTAGGCGGTTGAAAGCGGAACATCGTCTCCTTTTGTGAATCGAACCTCAACGGGAAAGTTCAAAAGGTAACCCTTTCTGTCAACCATTGCGCGAATCTCTTTCAATGCAGGAACAAGAGCATCCACGGGCAACGCGTGTTCCATCTCGTAGAAACGAACAATTCGTGGGCTTGCAAAAATCTTGAAACTCTGGTCAACGTATTCACGAGACCCAGACGATGGCAAAGCAGTAGCAAGTCGAGGAATAAGAGATGGTCGAGCGCGCCCGACACGACACAAAGCGCCGAACGCATAGTTCTCCATAAAGGTCTTATCTATCCAACCCTTTACAAGTGGCAACGGCTGCAATTCATCTTCAGTGCGATTATTGCGTTTTGTTAATGCCCATTTGGTGTGAGGAATCCAGAAGAACTCGAAATGATCATGAGCACTAGCCAAATCATGAGCATTTTCCAGAACATCATCAAGCCTCATCGGCTGTTCTAGCGCACGAAGACGAAACGATGGCACCGTCTGCAACGTGTATTCAGTGATAATTCCTAGTGCACCCACGGACACTATTGCGACCTCAAGAATATGAGGATTCACTGACTTCGAGCATTCAATAATCTCACCCTGACCGTTAATCAATTTCATAGCGACAACTTGACCAGCAAGCCCAGTGAGTGCTTTGCCTGTTCCGTGGGTTGAAGTCGAAATTGCACCCGCAACTGTTTGGTACGCAATGTCACCCAGATTGGCCAGTGCCAGACCCTCAGTATGAAGCAACATATTCAGATCGGACAGCCTCGTTCCTGCCCCGACCGTCACCTGACACGACGCGTGATCAACATGCAGGATGCCACTCAAGTTCTCAAGGCGGATCATGCGCCCGTTCGTGGCAGCAGCTGAAGTGAAACTGTGCCCAGACCCAACGGCTTTCACCTTCTGACCCCGCCCTGAAGCCCTGGACACAATTGCAGACAATTCGCTCACAGACTTGGGCGCCTCAATTGACAGCGGGTTTGCCTTCTGATTACCAGCCCAATTTCGCCACGTTGCCATAAGGCATCCCCTTCAAGAACGGCTCAACGCCGTGAGTCCATCCTAGAACCCGTGGTCCTCCTCTGGCTCGGTGGTCACCCCCTAGAACCGCATAAGGTATGGGAACTTCTTAACAGTTAAGGGAAAACATGACCATCACACAAGTACCACTGGTTGACTATCTCGTCCTCGGCGACTCCCCTCATCTCACAGCCAACGAGTGCACGAAATGTGGCGCACGTTATTTCGATCGCCGTAATGCCTGCGCATCTTGTTTCGCTACAGACTTTAAGAAGGTCGCAATTGTTAACGAGGGCATTGTTCGCTCATTCACAATTGTGACGTTCGCTGCTCCTGGCGTGCCCGTACCTTTCGTTGCAGCCATCATCGACTGCGGTGGTACAAGTGTTCGCGGAAACTTGGCAAACGTGGAGGCCACACCGGAAAAGGTGACTCTTGGCATGAAGGTCAAACTCACCACATATTCACTCGGCGCTGACGACAATGGCCTTGAGGCAATTGGTTTTGGCTACGAGCCCGCGTAATTAGTTTTAACATCAACACAACCCAATCAACACACAACGGAGAACACAATGGCTACTGACGACATCTACATCCTCGGAATTTACATGACCAAATTTGGAAAGTATCCAGATAAGGACACTGTTGACCTTGCATCTGAAGCAGTTATTGCTGCCTTGGCAGATGCACAAGTCACGATGAAAGACATTGGCGTGATGGCAGCGGGTTGCCTCATGGGCCAAGGCGGCATCGGGCAAATGATTCAGAAGCAAGTCGGCCAGACCGGTATCCCTGTGTACAACGTCTCGAACGCGTGCGCCACTGGTGCAACTGCGCTTCGTACCGCCATCATGGCAATCAAAGCTGGCGAATGCGACATGGGTCTTGCAGTTGGTGTTGAGAAGCTTGCAGGCGTTGGTCTACTTGGTGGCGGTGGTGCTCCTAAATCAAAGAACAAGGAATGGACACCATCAGGTCGTTTCGGATCTGTAACAAACGTTGACGGACTTATCGGTACAGCGGCCATGCCCGGAACCTTTGCTCAAGTTGGTATGGAGTACGGCCACAAGTACGGCGGTGCAACATTCGAACTGTTCGCAAAAATCTCTGAAAAGAACCATGCGCACTCAACATTGAATCCGCTTGCTGCCTACACAAAGCGCATGTCGCTCGATGAAATCATGAACGACATCATGATTTCGTACCCAAACACTCGCCCAATGTGCTCAGCTAACTGCGACGGCGCAGCTGCTGCAGTAGTTGTTAGTGGAGCGAAATTGAAGACACTGTCTCTCGAGCAACAGCGTCGTGCAATCAAGGTCTCAGCGTCAATCCTCACAAGCGACCCGTACCAAGAGGCATGTCAGGTTCTTCCTGATGTAAATACACTCACTCGTATTGCAGCCAAGCAGGCCTACGAACAGGCCGGCGTATCACCTTCAGACCTCAACCTTGTTGAGCTTCATGACTGCTTCGCTACAGCCGAGCTTGTTCACTACGACAACCTCATGCTCTGCGAAGAAGGCGGCGCAGTTGACTTCTTTAATTCCGGCGCTACATGGCGTGATGGCTCAATGCC
>CALPPK020000119.1 GCA_943325435.2 Bifidobacterium breve | reverse complement strand
TGGTGGGCGAGGCCACGATTGAGAGGGCGGGACGGAAAGAAGCATCTACCTTAAGCATTCCCGTAACCTAGCCTGCATGTTGAGAATTGGAATAGTGAGCCCGTACAGCCTCACGATTCCTGGGGGTGTTCAGCAACAAGTCCTTGGTTTGGCGCGTAGTTTGCGCGCCAAGGGACACGAGGTCAGGGTGCTTGGCCCATGTGACGGGCCGCCTCCCGATGCGTTCGTCACCCCGCTTGGCAACAGTCTTCCCACTGCGGTGAATGGTTCTATAGCGCCGCTTGCCCCTGATGCGTCAGCTGCATTGCGCACCATTCGCGCACTGAACGATGAAGCGTTCGATGTTGTGCATGTACATGAGCCGTTAGTGCCAGGTCCGTCATTAACAGCGCTGCTCGTAAAGATGGCACCAGTGGTTGCCACGTTCCATTCGGCAGGCGAGTCAGCTGCATACCGCACATTCTCGCGTCAATTGAAATGGGTTGCTTCGCGAATTGATATTCGTGTTGCGGTATCGAAAGATGCTGTTGAATTGGCTCAGCGCTACATTGGCGGCGACTACGAGGTTTTGTTTAACGGCATCGAATTGGGTGACTACTTGACACCATCTGTAAGCCCACGTGAGAACGCAATATTTTTTATCGGTCGCCATGAAGAACGAAAGGGTCTCAGCAATTTGCTTGAGGCTTTTGCAAAACTCCCACCAGATGTACGTCTGTGGATTGCGTCTGATGGACCACAGACTGCTGAACTAAAGACTCGATTCGCGTCCGATACTCGAGTTGACTGGTTGGGTCGAATTTCTGATGCGGAGAAAATCAGTCGCATGGGTCGAGCGTCGGTTTTCTGTGCGCCGTCGTTACACGGCGAATCGTTTGGTGTTGTGCTTCTTGAGGCCATGGCCGCGGGCACTCCGGTAGTTGCCAGCAATCTTGATGGGTATCGCAATGTGGCAACTGACGATGAGACCGCTCTGTTGGTTGAAACGGGCAATGTTGCAAGCTTGGCCTCGGCACTTGCCCGTGTACTTGTTGACTCGCGTTTGGCTGCCCGACTAACGGCAAATGGTCGCGAGCACGCGCAACGCTTTTCTATGGACGCCCTTGCTGACCGCTATATCGAGATGTACGAACGTGCATTGCACATGGAAGCAACAAACATCACCACCATCAAGGTGCCCCGTATGCTGAAAAGGTTCGAAGACCGTTTCTTGCGGCGATCACATCTTGGTGACGGGCGATAAGAGTTGACAATTGTTAGCTCTGCGAAAGGACATATGAATCAACGTCAATGGATTCCCATCGAAGACTCAAGTCAACTCATGACTCGGCGGATGTTTACTCTTCCAGCGATATTTACGCTCATCGTCACAATCATTTGTCTTGTGGTTGGCTTCATCATTGGCTTTCCCATCATCGGGGCACTGATTGGTGCTGCTGTCTCTGGCGGCTTCATGTGGAACGTATATCGCACTGCTGATGATGTTGTTCTCAAGATGGTGGGCGGGTTGCCCGCATCTGAATACGAACATGCTCGCCTGTTCAATGTCATTGATGGACTGTGTGTTGTCGGAGGCGATGCACGACCAGCATTGCGAGTTGTCGGAATTGAATATCCGGTAGCACTTGCGGTCGGCATGCCAGGGGAAGCCGGAACAATCGTTGTTTCTGCCGGCTTTCTGAAGTCAATGGGTCGTGTCGAAATGGAAGCGGTGATGGCGCACGTTATGTGGCGTCTTCGTACTGGTGACATCGGTCTCACGACGTACTTGTTGGCGTTATCTTTCGCCATGAAGCGTTTTGGTGCGCAGAAAATAATGCGGTCGGTCATCGAACGAGTGGCTGACGAACGAATCGTGATGTGGGCTGACGTTGCTGCCTGCCAGGCAACTCGCTACCCGCCAGCCATGGTGTCTGCTCTTGAAATCATTGAGCAAGCAGCTGCAATACCTCTCGGGCGCATTGGTGCTCAACCGTTGTGGTTTGCAACTCCCGATTCAGCGGGGGATGACAGTAATGCGTCGGTTGTTGTGTCTACTATGGGCTTCGCGCGTCCGCCACTGGCTGACCGTATTGCTGTTCTCAAGGAGATCTGACATGTTGAAATCACACCGCGCTCTTGTTCGTCTATCAGTTGCGACCGTTCTGGTATCCATTCTCGCTGCCTGCGGCGGCGGCGGTGGATCAAGTTCCGATACAACTGCCTGGGTCGACCCACTCACGACAACTCCTCCTGTTCCGGGGTACCCGCTTACTGGTCTTCCGATTACCGACCAAGCAGCAGCGACACGTGTTGCCCTTGCTGCAAAAATCGATAATCATCCAGGGGCTCGCCCTCAGACCGGCCTCAACAAGGCTGACATCGTGTTTGAAGAGAATGTTGAGTCATTGACTCGTTTCGCTGCCGTCTTTCAGAGCCAGGACAGCAATCCTGTGGGCCCATTGCGTAGTGGTCGTACTCAAGACATTGACATCCTTGCGTCATTCAACAAGCCGTTGTTTGCTTGGAGCGGTGGAAATTATCGTGTGACCAAAGCAGTGAATGCGAGTGACATGGTCAACGTGGGCTACAGCGCGTCACGCGGTAAGGGCGGTTACTACCGCGAGAAGACCATGAAGGCTCCACACAACTTGTTTGCAAAGACCTCTGACTTGTGGACGCTTGCACCTGCAGGCTCGTCAGCACCAAAACCTCAGTTCTTATACCGATCTGAGAGCGATGCAAAACCATCAACATCAACGGCGATTGATGGCGCAAAGGTGTCGATGTACAACGTGCGTGTTTATTGGAAATGGGATGCGGCAACTGGAAACTTCTTGCGTAGCAGCGAGAACACCAAGCGTGTTCTTGAACCGCACATGGCAGACGACGGACAAGTCAATACCAAGAACGTTGTGGTGCTCTATGTCACGTACGTTCGAAGCAAGGCAGACCGTAAGAGCCCGAACGCCCTCACCACAGGTAAGGGCACAGGCTTTGTTATGACTGACGGTGGAATCATTCCCATCACCTGGTTGCGCGGAAATGCTCGTGTTCCTTTCACACTCATCGATGCAAATAACCAGTACGTTCGTTTGACTCCTGGCCGCACCTGGGTTGAGTTGGCATGGAAGAACTCTTTGGCGCCAGTGGCTCCGGGAATTGACCCATCCAAAGTTCCTTTTCCAGCCGTCTAAATCCTTAAATCACACGGGGTGACATCATGTCTCCTCGGTACCATTAAGGGCATGGTTTCTAGTAACGGTTCGTCATCAACAGGCACACAACGCGTTAAGCGCGGGTTGGCCGAAATGTTGAAGGGCGGCGTCATCATGGACGTCGTCAACTCTGATCAAGCAAAGATTGCAGAAGATGCTGGTGCTTGTGCGGTGATGGCATTGGAGCGAGTACCTGCAGACATTCGTCGTGACGGTGGAGTAGCTCGTATGAGTGACCCGGAAATGATTATGGAAATTCAGGCCAGTGTGCATATTCCTGTCATGGCAAAAGTTCGTATCGGTCATTTCGTTGAAGCGCAAATTCTTCAGTCACTCGGAGTTGACTTCATTGATGAGTCAGAAGTTCTCACTCCGGCTGATGAAACGCATCACATCGATAAATTTGACTTCACCATTCCATTTGTATGCGGTGCCACCAACTTGGGCGAGGCGCTACGTCGCGTCTCTGAAGGTGCTGCACTAATTCGTTCAAAGGGCGAAGCTGGTACCGGAAACATGGTGGAAGCAGTGCGACACCTTCGTTCAATTCTCGGAGACATTCGTAAAATCACACAAGCTGATTCCGCTGAACTATTCGAATGGGCAAAGCGCCTTCAGGCCCCGTTGTCTTTGGTGCAAGAGATCGCAGAGACTGGCAAATTGCAAGTTCCGGTATTCGCTGCAGGTGGTATCGCAACTCCAGCGGATGCCGCACTGGCAATGCAATTAGGCGCAGAAACAGTTTTTGTTGGATCCGGAATCTTCAAGAGTGCTGACCCAGCACCTCGTGCCAAAGCGATTGTGGAAGCAACAACCCACTTCCGTGACGCAGATGTGCTTGCACGCGTGAGTCGCGGGCTAGGCGTTGCCATGACCGGTATTGCCATGGACGAGATCAACGAAACACAACGTTTCGCCCAGCGCGGTTGGTAAGAAAACCATGACTGCGAGGCCTCCGGGTGAACATGCAGATTGGTGTACTCGCACTTCAGGGAGCATTCGCTGCGCATTCTGATTGCTTAACGTCAATTGGCGTGCAATCGATTGAAGTCCGCACTCCGGAACAATTGAGTTTCGTTGATGCTTTGTTGATGCCTGGCGGGGAATCAAGCACGATGTCTCAACTTTTGGAGTCGTCGGGCCTTTTTGATCCCATCTCTTCTCGCATTGCAGATGGCATGCCAGTCTTTGGCACATGCGCAGGCATGATTTTGCTTGCGTCTGAAATTCTCGATGGCCGTAGCGATCAGCGAAACTTCGCGGCAATTGACATTTCAGTCCGTCGTAATGCTTTTGGTCGTCAAGTTGATTCATTTGAGGCAACTATCAATAGTTCGGTCGGTGATTTTCACGGGGTATTCATTCGTGCTCCCCGCATTGAACGAGTGGGTGATCATGTTGAAGTTCTCGGAAGCATCAATGATGAACCAGTGTTGGTGCGCCAAGGAAATGTATTGGCAGCATCGTTTCATCCTGAATTGTCAAACGATGCTCGACTTCACGAGTATTTTGTTTCTATAACCGCAAATAAGAAAAAGGTGTAGCCAATGTCTGGACATTCCAAATGGGCAACAATCAAACATAAAAAAGGCGCCATTGACAAAGCGCGTGGAAAGTTGTTTGCGAAACTTGCTCGCCAGCTAGAAGTTGCAGCACGTTCGGGCGGAATGGACGTTGATACAAATGCTTCATTGCGCACTATGGTGCAAAAAGCTAAAGCAGGTCAGATGACCAAGGACGCTATTGATCGCGCGATCAAGCGTGGTGGTGGTGAAACCGGCGGAGCCAATTATGAATCAATCATGTACGAGGGATACGCACCAGGCGGCGTCGCGTTACTTGTTGATGTACTCACCGATAATCGAAACCGAACCGCATCTGATGTTCGTAACGCGTTCACAAAATTCGGTGGCTCACTTGCAGAGCCCGGTGCTGTCAGTTGGCAATTCGCGCGCCGTGGTCTAATTGTGGTGGCTGGCTCAGTTGAGGAAGACACAGTCATGACGGCAGCTCTCGAGTCTGGCGCTGATGACATCGAGCGAGATGGTGATACATGGCGGGTACTTACTGATTCATCCGTGGTGTACGAGGTCAAAGAGGCACTTGAGGCTGCCAACATTGAAGTA
>CALPPK020000118.1 GCA_943325435.2 Bifidobacterium breve | reverse complement strand
GTGCGACGCAGAAGCCGAAACATCGCCCACGAGTGCACCACATCGAGTGCAGTAGTTATGAAACCTCTATGGTTGCTCTGATTCACGTTCTCATTCAGGCTGATTGAGCAACAGTGGCGCTGGTGCCACGGGCAAGCCGCTTCTCACGATTCACCAAGGACGCAGCAATGAGTTCTCTGAACAAGGGATGAGGACGGTCGGGCCTGCTCTTGAACTCCGGATGTGCCTGTGTACCGACCCAGTACGGATGGTTCTCCATCTCAATGAATTCGACAAGACGCTTGTCAGGCGAAGTACCACTGCACAAGAATCCACTTTCCTCGAAACGAGAATGGAAGTTGTAGTTGAACTCATAACGATGACGATGACGCTCACTAACCACGGTCTCACCATACGCTTCTGCAACCTTTGTACCAGGCTGAAGTACTGCGTAATACGCTCCAAGACGCATTGTGCCGCCCTTCATGGTGACATCACGCTGGTCAACCATTAAGTCAATAACAGGGTGAGTAGTTGAAGGATCAAACTCCGTACTGTTCGCATCGGCCATTCCAAGAACATGTCGGGCGTACTCAATGGTCATCACTTGCATACCAAGACACAGACCCAGACAAGGAACCAAATTCTCACGCGAATAAGCCGCTGCAGCAATCTTTCCTTCGATACCGCGCGGACCAAATCCACCCGGGATAACCATTCCGTCAAGCGCATCAAGTCGACCAGACGCAAGAAGACCTTCAACATCTTCGGCTTGAATCCAATCGATCTCAACTTTGGCACCGTGATGGAAACCAGCGTGTTTCAAACTTTCGACAACCGATAGGTACGCATCTTGAAGTTCAACGTACTTTCCGATGAGACCAATCTTCACGGGCTTCACCGAGGCGTCAACTTGTGCAACGAGTTTTTCCCATGATGACAAATCAACAGCGCTATCAAGTCGCAAGATGTCGCACACAACGGTGTCAAGACCCTCATCGTGAAGCACGAGCGGAAGTTCGTAGATGTTGCCCACATCTGCTGCGTTGATAACAGCATTCGTATCAACGTCACACATGTGTGAAATCTTCCGCTTCAAGCCGCTACTCAGAGGTTCTTCGCTCCGACACACGATGACGTCAGGCTGAATACCCCGAGAGCGCAACTCCGTAACACTGTGCTGGGTTGGCTTTGTCTTTTGCTCACCACTCGGACCAATAAATGGCACAAGCGTGACGTGCAAATAGCAAACATTGTCACGGCCAGCCTCGTTACGGAACTGACGAATCGCCTCAAGGAAAGGAAGAATCTCGATGTCGCCAACGGTTCCGCCCACTTCGGTAATGACCACATCAGTATCGTCCGTGGCGATACGGCGGATTCGGCGCTTGATCTCATCTGTGATGTGAGGAATTACTTGAACAGTCTTTCCTAAGTAATCACCGCGACGTTCAGCGGCCAGAACTGCCTGATAAATCGAACCGGTAGTGGCATTTGAACTACGTGTGAGATTCTCGTCAATGAAACGCTCGTAGTGGCCAAGGTCAAGGTCAGTCTCGCCACCATCGTCTGTCACAAACACTTCACCGTGCTCAAACGGGTTCATCGTGCCCGGGTCAACGTTGATGTACGGGTCAAGTTTTTGCATTGTGACGCGCAAGCCGCGCATCTTCAGCAAACGACCAAGAGAAGAAGCAGTGAGACCCTTACCGAGGGAACTTGCAACGCCACCTGTCACGAATATGTGCTTTGGCATTGAGACTCCCGCCGACGTAATTGCTAACGGAAGAACAGCCTAATCGGTCAGAGCCCCCCAGAGTGAAACCGCTACGACGAGCGCTGGGAACGCTTCTTTTGACCGCCAAGTTTCTCCAACAGGTCCCGAGCGTGGGCATTGGCTGAATCATCGGCTACTCCACCGGACAACATGCGGGCAATTTCTGAAGCTCGCTCGTTCTCAGCCACACGTGTTGCTGCGCCAAAAGTCTTGCCACCCTTGACCGATTTTGAGACAGCCACCTGCCCATGCGCTGATGCCGCCACTTGAGCCAAGTGGGTTACAGCAATGACTTGATGGTCGTTTCCGAGTTCGCGCAACGCAGTAGCAACCGCCACTGCTGCCTCTCCACCAATTCCTGCATCAACTTCGTCAAAAACCATCGTTGCTGGGTCACCCGTGAGGACAAGACGAAGGGCAAGCATGACTCTGGCCAATTCACCACCACTGGCAACTTTCGCGATGGGCGCAGGTGCACTGCCAGGGTTTGCAGCAAGCATGAACACCACCGACTCCCCCGCCGGATCTGATTCGATATCGCCAACGGCCACTTGAACCGTTGCGTTTGGCAATGCAAGTTGCCGAAGTCTCTTCTGCACAGCCGACGCCAGTTTCGGCGCTACAGCCCGACGTGCATTGCCCACTTCTTTTTGGCACGACACAAGATGACGCAGTGCCACAGTCTTCGCCTGTTCCAATTCTTTGACACGCTCGGCATAACCAGTTAATTCGTCGAGCCGTTCGCGGGCTTCAGTCCCGAATGCCAGTACATCAGACAACGAATCACCATATTTCCGCATGAGGTCTCGAAGAGACTGTCGGCGCAGCCGAATCTCTTCGAGCCGTGCAGGATCGTGCTCAGAGCCATCGGCAGCGTCACGCACTGTGTCAGACACATCTTTTGCTTCAGCCGCGAGCGATCGAAGTCGTTCAGACAATGCTGGCAGTGAAGTCACCGGCGCTATGGCCGACACCGCCTCACCGAGAAGGTCAACCACTGCGCCATCATCTGACAGCAACGAAACAATCTTTTGCAAAGACTCTTGATGGCGAACCACATCGGTCAACAAGTCTTCCTCTTGAGACAACGAGAGATCTTCGTCTGGGTTCGTGATGCGACTCGACTCAATCTCGTCACATTGGAACTGCAATAGATCGATTTCGCGAACTCGAGATTTCTCATCCCCACCAAGAGCAGCAAGATTTGCATCGATGTGGGTTACAACTTCACGAGCCGCCCGAAGTTCAGAAGTATCCACTTTCCCAAACTGATCAAGAGAGTTTCGCTGTGTCGTTAGAGAGAGAAGACGCTGATGCGCATGCTGTCCGTGAATATCTACTAATTCGTCACCAATTTCAGCCAGCGATGCAACCGTTGCCATACGGTCATTGATGTAAGCACGACTTCGCCCTTCACGATGCAGCACCCGACACAAAATTGTCTCCACTTCGCCAGCATCGGTATTAGTAATAAACCGAGCCTCTACGCGAGCTTCTTCTGCCCCATCACGAATTACTGATACATCGGCACGTCTGCCAACGACCAAGTTGATCGCCTCAACCAACATGGTCTTGCCGGCACCTGTTTCACCCGTGAACGCCGTAAATCCTTTATCGAATGAAACCCGGACGCTCTCGATGATTCCGAGGTTCTCGATTGAAAGTTCAACAAGCATTATCGGTCTGACAACCCAAATTTAGATTTCAATGTCTGATGAAATCGTTGTTCTTTAAATCTCACGAATCGGGCAACTTCCTGTGCGGCACGTACTTCAACAACGTCCCCTGGTTTAAGTGTGTGCACCAACTCACCGTCGGTGGCAACGTTTACAGATCTATGACCAAGAATTTCAATACGAACCAGCTCTTGTGGATCAAGAACCATGGATCTATCAAACAGCATGTGCGGAGACACAGGCGTCATAAGGATCGCACGAAGTCTCGGCGACAAGATTGGTCCGCGTGCTGACATGGAATACGCAGTAGATCCTGTTGGAGTCGCAAGAATCAAACCATCGGCTGCATATGTAGTGAACGACGCTTTATCAATATCGACACCAAGGCGAACCGTGTGCCCCGCTTCAGACTTTTCAATAACAACTTCATTCATTGCCAAATGATTTGTAAGTCTCGCCCCTTTGGCCCACATAGACACTTCCAACAACATGCGGTCGTCATAGTGGTAATCGGCTCCTTCTTTGCCGTTGTGCCAGATGTCGAGCGCCTCAATAACTTCGTCGACTTCTACAACAGCCAGATACCCCAACTGCCCAAGATTGACGCCGATTAACGGAACTACTCGACCATTCAGTACATGAACCGACCGAAGCATGGTTCCGTCGCCGCCGATTGACACCAACACATCGACTTCTCCAACGTCACCGCTAGTAACAGAGTTTGAGCGCAGAGACGCAAGGTCTGACTCGTCAGCAATCACCTCGTACCCGTTTGCAGCAGCCCAGCCAATGACCCGACCCGCGACTTCCAGAGCGTCGGGACGGAAACGATGTACGGCTAATCCGAGGCGACTCATGACTCACAACTTACGGAACGGGTGGGGCATTCCACGTACATTAAAAATTCAGTGTTGCCTTCTGCGCCTTTTATGGGCGACTCAATGACCCCTACAACGCTTCCACCCAGCTGAATAACGGCATCACGTACCGTGTCACAGGCTTCTTTATGGATACCGGGGTCCGTGATTACGCCTTTACCCCGAGACACCTCCACGCGACCCGCCTCAAATTGTGGCTTCACCAACAACACCATTCCGGGGGTGTCGAACCCTGGTTCAGAACGCACGGATGCGAAAAAAGCATCCAGAACTTTGGTGAGAGAAATGAACGACAAATCTGCAACAACTAACGAACAGGGATACGGACAATCGTCTGCTGCTAAATCTCGGACATTCACACCGTCGCGCCAATCAACTCGTGGATCAGATTTCATATGTTCGTGCAGTTGATTACGTCCCACATCAACTGCGAACACGCGGCGTGCTCCACGCTGAAGAACACAATCTGTGAAACCGCCAGTTGAAACTCCGGCATCTAGCACGGATCTGTTTTCCACGGAGATATCAAATCCGTCTAAAGCGTGTTCAAGCTTCTCGCCACCACGACTGACGAAACGGCGCTTCACAAGCACTTCAATAGGTTCTTCGGGCGCAACCATTCGAGACGTCTTGTCAGCAATTACCCCGCCAACCGTGATGTTACGTTCATCTATCATGCGAGCAGCGTGAGAGCGGCTCTCTGCTAATCCCCTTTTAACAAGGGCGGCATCAAGTCGCATACGCACCCTTTGAGCGTACTGCTCACGTGTTCACTCCCTAAGCAAGATTTCGGCTACACCAGCCAAATCAGGAGCCACAATGTCTGCTTCACTGCCATCAGCCGACGACATGACTCCGCTGAGGACCATTGCGAACCTTGCTCCCATTGTTCTTGCGAAACCGCCGTCGGTGTCTGATCTGTCGCCAATCATCACCATCTCTTCAGGCAATACATCGCCACACAATTCTCGAACAAGGAGCGCCATCGGTTCGTATGGCTTCCCCGTCACAATCGGCCTCACTCC
>CALPPK020000117.1 GCA_943325435.2 Bifidobacterium breve | reverse complement strand
GCTCGAGGCCAATAATGCTTGCTCCGATATGGCCACGTTCATTCGTAAGAACCGCCATACCCACGCCCCATCCGCCATGCAATGGACCGATGAGATATTCCGCTGGCAATTCAACGTCTGTAAAGAACACTTCGTCAAACTCAGATTCACCAGTCATTTGTTTGAGCGGCCGGACTTCGATACCTGGTAAGTCCATGGGGATTAAAAAGAACGAAATTCCCTCGTGCTTTTTTGCTTCAAAATCTGTGCGCGCCATGAGAATTCCCCAGTTGCTGCACCGACCACCGCTGCACCACACTTTTTGGCCATTGATAATGAATCGATCACCATCTCGGTCGGCGCGAGTCGCCAGTGAACCAAGATCGCTGCCAGCACCTGGTTCGGAGAACAATTGACACCAGACATTGTCAGCATTGAGTGTTGAACGAAGATGTTGCTTCTTTAGCTCGTCAGTTCCAAAGGTCATTACTGCGCCACCAGCAAGCACTAGCCCCACCATGTTCAACACGGGCGGCACACCAACTTTCGCGCACTCTTCTACCCAAGCACCATGATGAGCCGGAGAAAGTCCTTGACCGCCGTGTTCTGTTGGCCAATGAATTCCTGCGAATCCGGAATCAAAAATCAGCCGTTGCCATTTCTTGGCCTCTGTTACGAGGTCAGGAGGGCAAATAGCTCCGTAGTCACGCGGGGCATGCTGACGATTTTGCGCCAGCCATGCCGCTGCGCGAGCACGGAACGTGTCGACTGATTCTTCGGTCATGCGTCTTTCATGGCATTAAAGAACATGCCAGTTTCTTCAGGAAGGTTTGCAGGAATTTGGTAACCATCGGTGTCACGAATCTGTGTCCAGTTGTCGCGTACGTCTTCAAGTGTCAGACCAGGCTTGAAGAAGCCCTGGGTCTCTCCAATGAACACACGTGCAACTCGTCCGCCACCGACGGAGTAGATCTCGCCAGAAACATCACAATCTTCGTGTGCAAGCCACGCAACAATCGGTGTAACGAGTGCTGGATCAAGCTTGTCGCCAATAGCCCCCATCAAGTTCTCTGTCATACGTGTTAACGCAAGCGGCGCGATGACATTTGATTTGATGTTGTATTTGGCGCCTTCAGCTGCGAGTACTCGCGTGAAACCAACGAGGCCCATTTTGGCTGCACCGTAGTTTGCCTGGCCGAAGTTGCCGAAAATTCCTGCTGCTGACGATGTTGAAATAACGCGTCCGTATCCCTGTTCGCGCATGTGGATCCATGCCGGACGAGTGACGTTGAATGCACCCTTCAAGTGAACATCGATTACTGGATCTACGAACTCAGATGTCATGTTGTGGAATGTTTTGTCACGCAAAATGCCGGCGTTGTTGATGACAATGTCGACACGACCGTAAGCATCAATGGCTGTCTTGATGATGGACTCTCCACCTTCAGGGGTTGACACGCTGTCGTGGTTGGCCACTGCCTCTCCACCAGCTGCACGAATTTCATCGACAACTTTTTGCGCGGCGCTGGCGTCGGAGCCTCCGCCATCAACGGCACCGCCGAGGTCATTGACCACGATGAGTGCTCCACGTGAGGCAAGCAAGAGAGCGTGCTGGCGGCCGAGGCCACCGCCGGCTCCTGTGATTACTGCAACTTTTCCGTCATATCCCAATTTGTTCATTCCAGCAACCGTAGTCGGGCGCCCATTGAGACTCCGATTTGAGGGCTCGAGAAACTCTGGCTGATTACTCGGAATTGCTGTGCGCCTACTCTGAATGCATGGATGAATTGCTCCCGGGAAACGATGATCCGCGGCGCAGTGTCATTCGTGATTGGCTCGCAACGAACCCGAACCCCACAAATGTTCAACTTGCAGAATCAGGATACGTAGCGCCGCATTGGCCAGAGCCATGGGGGCTTGGCGCAGACCCAATTCATCAGTTGATAATTGATGACGAATTGGCACGTGCTGGCGTGTCTCGACCCTCGAACCAAATTGGAATTGGGTGGGCTGCTCCCACCATCATCTTTGCTGGCACGCAGGAGCAAAAAGATCGGTACATCATGCCGGCACTCACCGCCGAAGAAATTTGGTGCCAGTTGTTTTCAGAGCCTGGTGCAGGAAGTGACTTAGCAAGTCTGAGCACTCGTGCCGTACGTGATGGAGACGAATGGATTGTTAATGGTCAAAAGGTGTGGACAACTGGTGCTCATTATTCAAAGTTTGGAATTCTGATTGCACGAACAGATCCTGATGCGCCGAAACATAAAGGCATCTCGTACTTCATATGTCCGATGGATTTGCCAGGAATTGAGATTCGGACGATCAAGAACATTGCGGGCGCAGAGAGTTTTAATGAAGTGTTCTTTACAGATGTGCGCATTCCTCACGCCAATGTGGTTGGAGATGTCAATGATGGGTGGCGGTTAGCAAAAGTTACGTTGGGAAATGAACGTGTTTCATTATCTACGGGCGGAGTCTTATGGGGCAATGGCCCAACAGCACTTGACGTGATTGCTGAGGCTAAGAAATTAGGTATCACGAATCAGCCATTGCGACACCGGCTTGTTGATATCTATATCGAGCACACAATTTTGGAAATCATTCGGATGCGAACATTGACTGCACGGCTTCGAGGAACCCAGCCTGGTCCAGAAGCAAGTATTCGAAAAATCATGGCTGATGAACACGGCCAGACCGTTATGGAAGTGGCCCGTGACATCACTGGGGCCAATGCAATGGTCATAGGTCAAGATGATGCCATTGACGGCAAGTCAATCACGTCCAAAAGTTGGTACAGCGGTTATATGTTTTCTAAGGCACTCACTATTGGTGGGGGCACCGGAGAAGTACAGCGAAACATTTTGGGTGAGCGCGTGTTAAAACTGCCGTCTGAACCAAATCCTCAGTCCGGACAATCCTGGTCACAATCCACTTCACAGAAATGACATGACATGAGCCAAACAACTGACCGAATGACGATTGATCTTTTAGATCCTGCCCTGTACCGATCGAACCCGCACGACGTGTGGGCCTGGATGCGTGCAAACGAGCCCGTATACCGAGACGAGAAGAACAAGTTGTGGGGAATCACGCGACATGCCGATGTCATGGACGTTGAACGGCGCTCATCTGTGTTCTCTTCTGAAGGCGTATATCGCGCAGTGCTCTCGCCGGGGGAGAGCAACATGATTGCTCAGGATGATCCGCGACATCGCCAACAACGCATGTTGGTGCAACCACAATTAACTCATGCAGGTGTTGCAACTCGCACTGCAGAAGTAGAAGCGCTAGTTGCTGAACTTGTCGCAGAAGCAGTAGCACAAGGTGAGTTTGATGTAGTTGAACTGATAGCGGGGCAATTGCCTGCTCGCATGACGGCGCGCTTGCTTGGTTTCCCAGAAGAAATGTGGCCTGAAGTTAAGTCGTGGAGCGAGCGATTGATGCGCACCGATATGCGTGATCGTGATCCAATCATCATGAATGAATTCATTGATGCGAACCGGGAATTTCTTGGTGCAATGATGCCCATCATCGAAGAAGTCAGTGCGTGTCCTCGTAATGACTTCATGTCAATCTGGGCCAATGCAGAAATTGACGGACAAAAATTGCCACCCGAAGCAATTTTTCATGAAGTTGGCTTGTTCATTGCAGGCGGTGCTGAAACAACACGAACTGCAATCAGTCATGGTTTGCGTGCATTTGTGGATCATCCAGACCAATGGGACGAAATGGGCACCAAACCCGAACTAATAAATTCTGCGGTGGAAGAAGTGCTGCGGTGGGTGACGCCGCTGAATAACTTCTTCCGAATGGCGTTGACTGATGATGTAGTAGGTGGCCAGCCAATCGCAGCCGGAGACCGAATAATTATGTTGTACCCATCGGCGAATCGCGATGAAGCGGTCTTTAAAAATCCATTTGAATTTGATATTCACAGGAATCCAAACCCGCACCTTTCATTCGGGTTTGGAACGCACTTGTGTATCGGTGCGAACCTTGCCCGACTCGTGCTGACAACCGTTTTTCGCGAGCTTTCTGGTCGTGCCACTGGGCTATCCGTGGTGAGCGAACCCGACGTAGAGGCCAATATCTTTGCTCGGGCTGTGAAGTCGTTCCAGATAAGGGTCACACCTCGGTAGAAGCCATGCGAACTGGGTTCAGCCACAAGTAACCTGAACTGATGCGTAGAAACTTAATTTCAGCCGCTTTGGTTATTTCGTGCCTTTCTTTGGTTAGTTGCTCGTCAAATGATTCTGTAGAACAACCGACAGAAGACATCAATCAGGAAAACATCAGTAACCCATCTGTCTCAGATGAAAAACTGCAGAAGGCTGCAACAGATTGCATGGCTGGTTCTGAAGTAAAGGGAAGGCCGGTACGTGTTGTATCAACCGTTGCTCCCATCACAAATTTGGTCGGACTAATTGCCGGTGACATTGGTCCAATTGTTCAGGGCATTGTTCCTGAAGGAACCAACTCGCACACCTTTGAACCTCCACCAAGTTCTGTGGCGACGCTCGAAACAGCCGACATCATTTTTGTAAATGGAATGAAGCTTGAAGATCCAACACTTGAATTAGCTGAAGCCAACGCACCAAATGCCGTCATTTGTGAATTAGGAACTTCATCTCTTGCTGAAGGTGATTGGATATACGATTTTTCATTTCCAGAAGAAGGCGGCAAACCGAATCCGCATTTGTGGACGAACCCTCCAACCGTTTTGCCATATTTGTCAACTATCCGCAATGTTCTCGTGAATGCTGACCCAGCCAATACTGATAAATACGACACGAACTATGTGCTCGTCTCAAAACTCGTGATGGATCTTGACGACGCAATGAAGGTAGCTACGGCAACGATTCCTGCGAACGAACGAAACTTGCTGACGTACCACGATGCGTATGCATATTTTGCGAGTCACTTTGGATACGAAGTAATCGGCGCCATTCAGCCTCAGTCGTTTGAAGAACCATCACCTAGTGATATCGCTGCACTAATTGACCAAGTGAAGGCTAAGAAGGTCACAGCTATTTTTGGAAGTGAAGTGTTTCCATCTCCAGTTCTGGAACAAATTGGCAAAGAGACTGGCGTGCGTTACATCGATGTGTTGCGCGACGATGACTTGCCTGGGGAGCCTGGAGATGTGGAACATTCGTGGGCTGGGCTGATGAAGTTCAACTACATCACAATTGTTGAAGCACTCGGTGGTGACGCAGCAGCATTGAAGGCTGCTTCTATCGACGCAAAGATTCTAGATAAGGCGACCTATCCGCAGTGATCGGTGAAGTACTTGTTGAATGTGCGCATATGTCATGCGCTTACAACTCAACGCTTGCAATCAAGAGCATTGACCTCACAATTCGTAAGGGCGACTTCGTAG
>CALPPK020000116.1 GCA_943325435.2 Bifidobacterium breve | reverse complement strand
TGATCGAATCTGCATAGGAAGTTTCAGCGACAAACGCCTACGTCATATTCGGTCAGAGCTTGGATCCAGCCTGTGCACATCAATGGGGCCCCAAGAGGTTGTTCGCCTCGTGCTGGGTAGCAACACTGGAATCCCTCTGAATCCGTCACGGCACGCTCTCATTGCGCAGGTTCCTGTTCGCCAAGGACCAATACCTGTGGTCACACGCAAGAGCATTTCCCGGGCACATCGACTAGGGATACAGGTGCATGTCTGGACGATAGATGACCCCTTAGAAATTGGTCGGTTACTCGACTTGGGCGTGGACGGAATCATGAGCGACGACACAAGGGCTCTGAAGGACGTGTTTGTAGCCCGCCATTTATGGTGAACATTTAACAACTAGTTAACTGGTCGAGTGCTGGTCCCAACTATTTGTGGACTAATTTGGACACATGAGAGTTGACACAAATTTTTTCTGCACAGTTCCTATGCCTGATGCAGGAAGCGACTCTGTCACTCCAACATCGCGTCGCTACGACAATGACGCAGTAATTGAGTGCTACAGAAATCTTGTCGAATGGGCCCGCACCGCCGACTCACTCGGATACGACACCATGTGGCTCACAGAGCATCACTTTCAATACGAGGGTTACGAAGTTCTTCCTAACTTGATTCTGTTTGGTCAGCACCTTGCGGGCCAAACAAAGAATCTACGACTCGGACAAATGTTCAACGTTGTTCCTCAATGGAATCCATTACGTCTTGCAGAGGACTTCGCAATCGCTGACATAATCACGGGCGGGCGGATGGAATTTGGAGTTGGTCGAGGCACTGTGCCCCGTGAAGCATGGCCACTTGGGACAGTGGTGGCTTCTGGCGACAACGACATGTCAGCGGAGCACGACAGAATCAACCGACAAATCTTTGAAGAGTCGCTGGAAATCATCAAACGCGCATGGACTAATGAACGTTTCTCATTCAAAGGCGAGCATTTCACGTTGCCGGCTGAAGACATTCCAGATCGCGGTTCGAACGTTGACGACCTCACGCTCATTCCTCGTCCGCAGAGAAGTATCGACATTTTTCAACCTGTTACTTCACCAGAGACAATCGAGTACGTTCCCCGCGCTGGCCACAAAGCTGTGTATTGGCTTCAGAACGCTGATAGCCAATTAGATAAATGGAATAGGTTCGCCGCGATTCGTGACGACATGGGCAAGCCTGTAGCGCCCGGAGACGACCGCTGCCTTGTTCTTAACGTTCATGTTGGCAAAACTCGTGAAGCCGCCATGAAGAAGGGCAAGCCAGGACATGATGAGTTCTGTCGCTTCCTTGCCCCATACGGAAGATTCGCGAGCTATAGAAACCCTGATGGTTCAAAAGTTGCATTTGACCATTGCCCTACTGTTCAGGAATCAATTGACCAGAAAATTCAAGCGATTGGGTCCGTCGACGATGTTGTTGACACCATCGGTTTCTGGAGAGATCTTCTCGACCTCAAACATCTGATTATCTTTTTTGACTTGCCAGGACTTACTCGACAAGAGATGAAAGACCAGTTACACATGGTTGCAGAAGAAGTAATGCCAAAACTCGGCGAGACAATGGATCGCCGTCCGCTGCCTTCTTTGTCACCATTGGTGTAAGTCACTAGTGACTGATTCAATCCTTTTTTCAAATGCACAATTGATTGATGGCTCGATTGTCGATGTAGCGACAAACAAGGGCCTCATCGCTTGGATTGGTCCAACAAATAGTTCATCTATTGTGAGCAATCAGACGTTCAATCTGAACGGTTACGTACTGTCGTCAGCTTTTGTTGAGCCACATGCGCACCTAGACAAGGCTTTTCTCGCAGATCGAATCTCAAATCCAGCCGGAGACCTCATGGGGGCAATTCGAGGGCTGGAAGAAGTTCGCACAACTATCACTCACCAGGACATTGTTGAGCGAGCTACACGTGCAGTGAAGTTGATGTCCCAGAACGGTGTCACCTCCATACGAACCCACGCAGATACAACGCTCTCAGGTGGACTGTCATCTGTCCTTGCCCTTTTGGAAGTTAAGGAAAACTGCTCGCATTTCATGGACATACAGGTGGCCATGCTTTTGGAGTGGCCACTCACAGGCACAGCTGGCAAAGAACGTCAAGCACTCGCCCGTGACGCAGTTTCAGCAGGTGTTGATGTCATCGGAGGATGTCCGCACCTCGACCCAGACCCTCGTGGTGCCGTTGAATTCCTTCTCGGACTCGCAATCGATTCACAGCTGCCTCTTGACTTGCATGCCGATGAAAACATGCGGACAGATTCGAGTGATTTAGAACATCTTGCAGATGTCGTGATTCGAGACAATGTGTCACACCAGATGAACGCAAGTCATTGCGTTTCGCTATCCACGAGGCCGGAACACGACATCGACCGAATTGCAGCCAAGGTCAGCGCCGCGGGTATCACGATCACGGCTCTGCCTCAAACCAATCTGTTTCTTCAAGAACGTGGAGTCTCAACGCGACCTGCTCGCGCAATCACTCCTATCCACAGGCTCCAACAGGCCGGTGTCGTTGTGGCGGCCGGAGCGGACAACTTGCAGGACCCTTTCAATTTGATGGGTCGTGGCGACCCTCTAGAAATCGCTTCACTACTCATGGTTTCTGCACAGGTCACAGCTGCACAGGCCCTACAGATGGTCTCATCTAATGCTCACACAGCAGTTCATGGATTCACCAGTTCTCTCGCAGTTGGCGAACCCGCAGATTTCACAGCGATACCAGCGACTAACCTTCGTGAGTCGATTGCGATGGGGCCCCCCGACAGAATTGTTGTATATGGCGGCGTCGTAATCGATAATCAAATTCGTAACAGAAAGTAAACCTTTTCGTGACACAGGCGACCCTAACTATGCCCTATCTTGTTTCTTGTGAGTGCGACGGAGACCATCATCATGAGTGAAGCACCTGCATCCACTTCCGCTCTCTTGTCTTTTAACAATGTTTCAATGACTTTTGACGACGGGACAAAAGCCCTCGACAATGTTTCATTTGGAATCAATGCTGGCGAATTCGTAACAGTTGTTGGTCCATCAGGATGCGGCAAGTCAACCCTTCTACGGATTGCTTCCAACCTTGAGGCAAACACAGGCGGTACGTGTTCAATCGACCGCAACAGCATTGGCTATGTCTTCCAAGACGCAACATTGATGCCATGGCGCACGGTTGCTCGCAATGTAGAGCTAATTGCGGAGCTTCATAAACTTCCGAAAGCCGACAGACATCAACTTGCCGCAGAGGCGATTGAGCTTGTTGGGCTTAGTGGTTTTGAAGACAAGTACCCTCGCCAACTTTCTGGCGGAATGCGTATGCGTGCTTCACTGGCGCGCTCACTAGTCATGAAGCCAAAAGTGTTTTTGTTCGATGAGCCATTCGGAGCACTCGACGAAATCACACGGGAGCGTTTGAACGACGAACTTCTTCGTTTGTTCCAACACGAAGGTTTTGCAGGTCTCTTCATCACGCACTCAATTACCGAGGCTGTCTACATGTCGACCAAGGTTCTTGTTATGTCTGCACGGCCCGGAAAAATCATTGCTGAATTTGATGTGCCATTCGCTTATCCGCGAAATCATGATCTTCGATACGAACCTGAGTTTGGTGAATTGTGCGGAAAGATTTCGCATGCACTCAGAGGAGCACACCAATGAGCACCTCAAACGTTGTTACAAGTCCTGTTGAAGAAGTAATTCCAGACAAGCGAGACAAGGTCTCTTTCGCTGACTACCTAGGCCCTGTTGTCGTGTTCCTGGTGTTTATCGGAGTGTGGTATTTACTGTCAACCGTTGTGCTGCCAGAGCAAAAGCGTTTCCTATTGCCAACCCCTCACAAGGTAATCAAAGAGGGATTCTTTGTATGGCAGTCGGGCGAACGTCGTGGTCTACAACCGATTCTCATGTCGCTCTGGGATTCAGCAAAAGTTGCGTTACTTGGTCTCGGAATCACAATTGTGATGGGTATGAGCCTCGCCGTATTAATGAGTTCAAGCCGCTGGCTCGAGCGCGCCACATGGCCCTACCTGGTTGCCGTACAAAGCGCTCCAGTTCTTGCGTTGACACCACTAATTCGTGCGCTAATCGACGGCACACAAACTCAACGATTGTTAGTTGTAGTACTCATTGCCATCTTCCCGATCGTCAGCAACACCCTCTTCGGTCTTTTGTCTGCAGACAAAAGTCAACACGAGTTGTTTACCTTGCAGGGCGCATCGAAATGGACCCGCTTAGTGAAACTGCAATTCCCGGCAGCACTTCCCAACATTTTTGTCGGTCTGCGTATCTCGGCTGGTCTTGCGGTTATCGGCGCAGTTGTCGGTGACTTTTACTTCCGTCAAGGTGGAGTTGTCGGAATTGGCGCACAAATTGATGTCTACCGAAATCGTCTGTGGGGTCCAGAACTCATCACAGCAATCATTCTTGCCAGCGCACTAGGTCTGGTGGTGTTCCTCTTCTTCGGATGGGTCTCTCGTAGAGCCATTGGAAAATGGCACATCACCAATAGGGGTCACTGACCCACACATCACCAACTACCAGGAGAACAACCAACCATGAAAAAAAGACCACTACTAGCAACTGCAATTATTGCAGCTCTCACGCTTGCAGCGTGCGGTGGCAGCGATTCAGCTGCACCCGACACAACTGCAGCCGCTGCAACCGGCGTCGACCTTGTCGCAGCTGGTTGTCCAGAAACTGTCTCATTGCAGACAGACTGGAACCCAGAAGCAGAGCACGGAAACCTTTACCAACTCATTGGCCCTGGCTACACAGTTGACAAAGAGAAGCTTCGTGTTAGCGGTGACCTTATGGCAGGTGGCAAGACCACTGGTGTGAAGGTTGAAATCCGTGCGGGTGGACCAGCAATCGGTTATAGCCAGGTCACTGCAGAGCTCTACAAGGATCCGAGCATTCTTCTTGGTTTCACAAGCACAGACGAGCAGGTTTCTCACTCAGGTGATGACTTCCCGACAATTGCTGTTGTAGCACCATTCAATATCAACCCACAGATCATCATGTGGGACCCAGCAACATATCCAGACGTGAAGACCATTGCTGATCTGAAGGCAACCGGTGCAAAGGTTCGCTATTTCGATGGCGCTGCTTACATGGACTACTTCACAGCAACAGGCATTTTGGACAAGAAGCAAGTTGACGGAACCTACGACGGTTCACCAGCATCATTCATTGCTGCTGGCGGAAAAGACACCCAACAGGGTTTCGGTACAGCCGAGCCGTACTTCTACAAGAACGTCCTCAAGGACTGGATGAAAGATGTTGGATACCAATACATTCACGATGCAGGTTGGACCGCATACGCACAGTCATTGGGTGGCACACCAGCAAACATCGCAAAGTACGACACCTGC
>CALPPK020000115.1 GCA_943325435.2 Bifidobacterium breve | reverse complement strand
GTCGGTGTAGTCGGCGAATGCTTGGTACAGCTCCATCATCGTGAATTCTGGGTTGTGGCGCGTTGAGATTCCTTCGTTACGGAACACGCGACCAATTTCGAATACTCGTTCCATTCCGCCCACGATGAGTCGTTTCAGATGCAATTCGAGTGCAATACGTAGATACAAGGTCATGTCGAGTGCATTGTGATGAGTAACGAAAGGTCGTGCATGTGCGCCGCCTGGTTCAACATGTAGAACAGGTGTCTCAACTTCGATGAATCCTCGTTCATGAAGAGTGCGGCGAAAGCTGGCAATGACTGCATGGCGAACAGCGAACATGCGACGTGATTCTTCATTACCAATGAGGTCTGCGTAACGCTGGCGGTAACGAGTATCGGTGTCTGTGAGGCCGTGCCATTTGTCGGGTAGTGGACGAACTGCCTTTGAGAGGAGAACGACAGAATCAACTTTGATTGACAGCTCGCCCTTTCGGGTTGTCATGACAATTCCTGTCGCACCTACCCAGTCTCCAAGATCGAGATTATTGATTGCATCGAATGCGTCGTCGCCAACGATGGCTTTAGATACAAATAACTGAACTGAGGTTTCGCGGTCTTGCAGTGTGGCAAAGATGAGCTTGCCTTGATCGCGCTTCAACAGAATTCGGCCAGCAACAGTGACGTGGGTGTCGGTTTCAGAGCCGGCTTCAAGGGCACCGAATTCATTACGAATTTCGCCGAGAGTGTGGCTGCGATCAAAGCGGTACGGGTACGGGTTAGTGCCTTGCGCCCGAAGTGCATCAAGCGAGCCAAGACGTCGAGCCTTTTCTTGCTCGAGGCCATTAGTTCCTAGTTCTACAGATTCATCGCTCACAGACTCTCTACGGTAGTTCGCCCACCTACTGAACGGGGAAGTCATTAATCAACTACGGTCAAATGGGTGCGATGGAGGACCTCACTTGTGATTACTGCCCTGGTGCTGTCGGTCTTCAGTTCTCACGCAGTTGCAGTCGAGTCGAATGAATTTCCTGCCGAGGGGCTTGAACCCACAATGTCGGTATCAACAGCGTCGAACTTGACACCACAAGAGATAAAAAAAATAAGTGCTGGTGTTGTTGCAGGGGGTGCGCATGCGCATCCGGTGAGATTTCCGACCATTTCCCTCACGGCTCAGACTCGTGCTGGCAATGATGTCTTTCGACTAGGCGACGGGTGGCGTATTCCCATGGCCACGATGGTTGCCTCGAGTACATATGTCAGAGCGACTGGTGGAGATGCGATGGCGCAAGTTGTGGATAGTGGCCAAGTATTGATGGGCGAGACTGCAGCCAAGGTTCGTGGAGCGCAAGTAGGTGATGTATTGATATTGCGCGACCGCAAGTTTGTGATGCATCCCTTTACTATCGGCGCGATAGTTGCCGATGAGTTCGTCAACTCAGGTGATTTATTCATGTCAAGTTCGGCTGCTGCATCACTGGGGGAAATGCCTATCTCACGTATTGCAATCACGAATATCGCGTCACCATCCTCCGTACTTGCCGGGCTAAAGAAATATGGCATCAGGATTGGAACTGAGTATCGATTGCGGACATCGTGGGATAGGAACAATCCAGATGGCACTTTGGGCACTGCAACTGTAAAAAAGCTTCTCGGTGAATTTTCGTATCGACCAACAGTTGGAAGTTCCATACTCATTGCTGATTCGTGGACATCTCGCAATATTGCGTGGAAGATGCGATACACGGATATCAAATTAGGTAACAACTGTCACCGAATTGTTGCCGAAGCAATTCAGGGCGCTCTTACTGAGATAAGAAATGCTCGCTTATCACGATTTGTCGATACACAAAACTCGAATCGATATGGCGGTTGTTTTGTGGGGCGTTACAACAGGTTTGCTGGAAACTTTGGAGCACCATCTCGACATGCATGGGGGATGGCAATCGACATCAATACAAATACCAACCCACAAGGTGGTGTCCCACAGATGAATTGTGCGGTCGTACGAATTTTTCGCAAATGGGGATTTGCCTGGGGTGGGAACTTCTGGCCAGGAGACGGCATGCATTTTGAATATGTGGGAGAACGCAGAGACCAGATGGGTTATCCATCTAGGTATTGCCCGAATAGGGCTCCCTTACCGGCGATGCCCCTTCCGCAATTTGGAAGCACCGCAACCACTTCGACAACAAGCACATTGCCCACTGTCTCCACCACCACCACGACAGCGCCGATAACCTGATCAACGTGAACGTCGATAAAAAATTAGTCATTATCGGTGGTGGCCCTGCGGGTCATTCGGCGGCATCAGCTGCAGCCAGACGCGGTATTTCAGTCACCTTGATTGAACGCGAGATTTTGGGCGGCGCTGCGCACCTTTTGGATTGCGTGCCTTCAAAGGCAATGATCGCCACAGGTGGCGCGATGAGCTTTACTGACAATTTGTCAGGCATGGGATTAGAGAACCGAACAGCTGAAGTTGATGTAGAGGCGCTCACGTCGCGCATTGAAAGCATCAAGAACCATCTTTCAAATGATGTACATAATTTGTTACAGAGCCAAGGCGTCACAGTCATTCTTGGTACAGCGCGCCTTGCAAGCGCGCACACAGTGCACGTTGATGCTGCTGACGGAACAACACATGTCCTAGAAGCTGACGACATTCTCATTTCCACGGGTTCTCGTCCCCGTATTCCAAATTTTGTGACTCCCGATGGTGATCGCATTCTGACAACTCGCGATTGTTACCCGCCCCGCAGTTTCCCTGACAGCGTCACAATCATTGGGTCGGGCGTAACCGGAGTTGAATTCGCTCACATGTTTGCTTCATTCGGTTCGAAAGTGACTCTTGTGGTTAGTCGTCAACAGGTGTTGCCAAGCAAAGACCCTGAAGTCGCAGCAGTTCTTGAAGATTCATTTCTTTCACGGGGCGTGAGACTGTTCAAAGGTGCACGGGCCACTTCTGTTGAGCGCACTGAAACAGGTGTACGTGTTGTTTGTGACGATGGGCGAGTGTCTGAAACAACTCATGTTGTTCTTGCTATCGGTTCTCTGCCCAATACTGAAGGTCTTGGCCTTGAAGAAGTTGGTGTTGTTACAGATGGTGGATACATCCCCATTAACCGTCACTGCCAAAGCAATATCGAACACATTTATGCTGCAGGTGATGTCAGCGGAAAACTTCCGTTGTCGTCTGTAGCTGCGATGCAAGGACGCAAGGTTGCAGAACAAGTCGTTGGCGGCCCCAAAGGTCCGCACCGTCATCTGGATTACGACAAAGCTGCATCTGCCATCTTTACCGAACCAGAAATTGCTGATGTTGGTTTGGCTGAAGCAGAAGCGTTTGCATCAGGAAGAAAAATACGTGTCACCAAAGTGCCATTTTCAACTACGGCAAAAGCACTGATTAATAATGATTCGCGTGGGTTCGTAAAAATCATTAGCGACCCTGCAACTGGTGAAGTATTGGGTGGCTCGATTGTGGGTCGTCACGCAGCAGAGTTGATCAGCGTTATTGCTCTTGCAGTTACGGCAAGCCTCAAAGTCACTGACATTGAAGAATCATTGTTGGTGCACCCAGCGTTGGCCGAAGCCCTCGCTGATGCTGCTGAGTAATTACTCGATAATTACTACAACGTCACCAGCGCCGACTGTGTCGCCGGTCTTGACATTGATGGCCTTTACTACGCCTGATTTGTCTGCTTCGATTTGGTTTTCCATTTTCATGGCTTCCAAAACAACAACACTCTGACCAGCTTCGACTGTTTGTCCTACTTCGACAAGAACCTTGACGATTGTTCCTTGCATCGGAACAGATACCTTGCCACTTCCGCCGCCGGCACCGCCAGCAGCAGACGCGCTACGTGTTGGCTTCTTGGCCTTTGCGCTTGGTGAGGCAACACCGGCAGATTCAGGAACCCACAACTTCACATCAAAGCGACGACCGTTGACTTCAACGGTGGTGGTGCGCTGAACAAGCGGTTCATTGTCGTCTCCGGCTGGAGTAATTGGTGCGGTGCCAATATGCGACAAATCAAGAACTTCTTCAACCCACTTTGTTGAGTGAGTGACCGACGCAAAGTCTGGGTGTTCAAGAATTGCGATATCGGCGGGAATGGTGGTGGCGATTCCTTCCACAACCATTTCTTTAAGGGCACGAACTGCACGGGCGATGGCGACATCGCGGTCGCGGCCCCACACAATTACTTTTCCGACAAGGTTGTCGTAGTACTGGCTGATTTCATCGCCTGATTCGTATCCGGCATCAAAGCGCACACCAAAACCGTCTGGTGCAACAAGCTTTGTGATGGGTCCGGGTGATGGAAGGAATTTTCCACCAGCTGGGTTTTCAGCGTTGATGCGAATTTCAATTGCATGTCCGCGACGAGCAGCAAGAACTTCCTTTTGTGTCATCGGCAATTTCTCACCAGATGCAACACGAATCTGCCATTCAACAAGATCAATACCGGTGATGACTTCGGTTACTGGATGCTCAACCTGAAGGCGAGTGTTCATTTCAAGGAAGAAGAAGTCTCCGTCTTGGAAAATGAATTCCACGGTTCCGGCGTTGTAATAGCCAACAGCTTTTGCGGCCTTAACAGCAGCTGCACCCATTGCTTCTTCAACACCTGCTGGAAGACCAGGGGCTGGTGCTTCTTCAATGAGTTTTTGGTGGCGACGCTGCGCAGAGCAGTCACGAGTAGAAATCCATACAACGTTTCCGTGTTGGTCACCGACAAGTTGTACTTCAATGTGGCGCGGCCATGTGAGGTAGCGCTCAATGTAAATCTCGTCACGGCCAAAGAAGCTCTTAGCCTCGCGCTGTGCTGAATCCATTGCTGCTTGCACTTCGTCAGCAGACTGAACGACCTTCATGCCGCGTCCGCCGCCACCGAATGCAGCTTTGATAGCTAATGGCCAACCGTGTTGGTTTCCGAAGTCAGTGATTTCTTTTGCAGATGTAACAAATTCCGTTGTACCGGGAACGATTGGTGCTCCACCGCGCAGTGCTGCTTTGCGGCTTGAGACTTTGTCTCCCATTTCGTCGATTGCTTCTGGTGGTGGCCCGATGAATGCAACGCCCATCGCTGTAATTGCGCGAGCGAAGTCTGGGTTCTCAGAAAAGAATCCGTAACCAGGGTGAACGGCATCTGCACCACTGTCTTTGATGGCCTTAAGAATTGCTTCTGTGTTGAGGTAGCTCTCAGCTGCTGTTTGGCCGCCAAGGGCATATGCCTCATCGGCAAGACGCACGTGAAGGGCGTTGCGATCGAGCTCTGAATAGACCGCCACGGTCGCAATTCCCATCTCTCGGGCAGCTCGGATAACTCGGACAGCGATTTCGCCGCGATTGGCGATAAGGATTTTCTTCAGCACAGGTGACAATCTTTATCTAGTGGACCCCTCAATTGCTAACTC
>CALPPK020000114.1 GCA_943325435.2 Bifidobacterium breve | reverse complement strand
CCAGACGACGAAGCCATTGAAGCAAAGATGGTCACCAAAGCCATCGAGCGTGCACAGACAACTGTTGAACAACGCAACGGTGAAATTCGTAAGAACGTCTTGAAGTACGACGAAGTAATGAACGAGCAGCGCAAAGTCATTTACATGCGTCGCGATCAGATTCTGTCCGGTGCTGATCTCAAGGTTGCGGCTATGGAGTATCTCGCTGAGGCCGTTGACTCGCTGATTGAAACTCATTGTGTCTCTGAGGCCAGCGATGAATGGGATGTCGACGGTTTAGAACTTGAGTTGACCGGATACTGGCCTGCAACAATTACTGCAGACCAGATTGATCAATGTTCTGGGACTGATGCCATTTATGACCTCGTGATGGCTGATGCAAACAGGCATTATCAAATGCGTGAAGAAGAATTGGGTTCAGAGACATTGCGTCAGATTGAACGCCAAGTCATGCTGAGCATCATTGACCAACGTTGGCGTGAACATCTTGAAGAAATGGACTACTTGCAAGAGGGAATCAACTTGCGAGCCATGGGCCAGAAAGATCCTCTTACTGAATGGCAGCGTGAGGGATACGAGATGTTTGGTCAGATGATGACCGGAATCGCTCAAGACTTTGTTCGTTACGTCATGCATGTTCAAGTTGTAAATGAAGAACAACCAGTTCTCAAGGTACAAAACCTCATTGAAACAAGTAGTGACAACGTGGTAACTGATGGCTTTACTGCTGCTGCTTTAGCGAGTGATGATGTTGATCATTCACTTCTGGCTCCACCAGAAGAAGAAGTGCGCAAGCCCATCGTGAAAGATGCAAGTGACTGGTCTAATACGCCACGTAACTCGCCGTGCCCGTGTAATTCCGGCAAAAAATACAAAATGTGCCACGGCGCCGCCGCCTGACTGTCGAATTCCGAGCAATAACTCGTCATGCGTGATTTCACTTCCGACCTTCGCGAATTAGCAACGCGTATTGCTGAATCGCATGAGTATTTGCACATTGACCAAACGCGTGCCCGTATTTCCGAACTTGAAATAGAGGTGTCACGGCCCGACTTGTGGGACGACCAAGATGTCGCAAAGCGAGTGACAGGTGAGTATTCAAACTTGCGCGCTGATCTTGATGCGTACGAGGCCATGCGTGCCGAACTTGATGACCTCGATGTTCTTCACGAAATGGCGCGTGAGATCGACGACTCTTCGCAAGAGGCAGACATCGCTGCGGGTATCGCGCATGTTGCGGCTGAACTCGGCATTCTAGAAATGCGCAGTTTGTTCACTGGTGAACACGACGGCGCGGATGCCATTGTGCAGATCAATGCCAAAGACGGTGGCGTTGATGCACAGGACTGGGCTGAACTACTAATGCGCATGTTCACACGCTGGGCTGAACGCAAAGGCTTCGTTGTTGACGTTGACGATGTGAGTCCTGGCACTGAAGCAGGAATTATGTCTGCTGAGTTCACAATCAAGGGCCGATATGCATATGGCCTTATGACATCAGAGCGCGGAACTCACCGCCTTGTGCGTATTAGTCCGTTCGATAACCAAGGCCGACGCCAGACCAGTTTTGCAAGCGTCCAGGTGTGGCCCGTGATGGATGCTCCAGATCTTGAAGTGAATGAATCAGAAATTCGTATGGAAGTGTTTCGTGCCTCTGGTGCTGGTGGTCAGCACGTGAACAAGACTTCATCAGCAGTTCGCCTCATTCATGAACCAACTGGTGCTGTTGCGACTAGCCAAGAAGAACGTAGTCAATTACAAAACCGTGAAAAAGCATTGACGCGTTTGAAGGCAATGATTGTCGCCAAGATTGAAGAAGAACATCAGAACGAAAAAGATCGCATTGCCGGCAAGCCCGCACAGGTGGGTTGGGGAAGTCAGATTCGTTCATACGTTCTTCAGCCGTATCAAATGGTGAAAGACATTCGAACAGAAGTGGAATCGGGCAACGTTGCTGCAGTTCTTGATGGTGATCTTGATTCCTTTATGGAGGGCTTCCTGCGTTGGCGCAGGGGGCAGGCAGAGTAATGCCTGTACGGGTTTCCTGCCCGCCCTTGCGGGCTAGTCGTGCATTGCTAGGTTGGGTCTCTTCATGATTCGTCTCGAAAATGTCTCCAAGGTCTATGGCTCTGATACTCCGGCCTTACGTGATGCCTCTTTTGATATTCCAAAGGGCGAATTTGTGTTCCTCGTCGGGCCGTCCGGGTCAGGTAAATCAACCCTTCTTCGTCTGATGAATCGCCAGGAACGTCCGGAACGCGGCAACGTATGGGTGGCTGGTCGCAACATCAACGAAATGGCCAATAGTCAGATTCCGCATTTGCGTCGCACCATGGGCAACGTGTTCCAGGACTACAAACTGTTGCCGAATAAGACCGTGTTCGAAAATGTTGCGTTCGCTTTGGAAGTCATTGGGAAACCACGGCACATCATTGCTCAGCAGGTTCCACAAGTTCTTGAACTTGTGGGTCTTGGCGATAAGCAAGATCGTCTTCCTCATCAGCTCTCAGGTGGAGAACAGCAAAGAGTGTCCATTGCGCGGGCATTCGTGAACCGCCCACTTATTTTGTTGGCAGATGAGCCCACCGGAAACCTTGACCCATCAACTGGTGAAGGCATCATGGCCTTGCTTGAAGCAATTAATGGCACCGGCACAACAGTTGTAATGGCAACCCATGACCACCGGGTCGTTAACGCGATGCGTAAGCGCGTTATCCAGCTTGACCGCGGTGTCATCGTGCGAGACCAGGAACGCGGGGTCTACGAATGATTCAGCGCATTTCCTACGCGTTTCGCGAGACCATTGCTAGTTTCCGACGCAATGTTACGTTGTCTGTAGCGGCAATCATCACGTCGGCAGTTTCTCTGTTGCTTGTAGGTGCAACATTCCTGATGCAGCGCGCCTTCGACAATCTCCTTGTTCAATGGCGCGGAGACGTCGGAATGATCGTGTTTGTTCGTCCAGACGTAACCCCTGAGGCGCTAAAATTTGTAGAACAAAACTTGAAGTCGCAGCCAAACATTATTGATGTGCCGAAACTCACGTATCTCGATAAGGCCGGAAGTTTTGAAGAGGCTAAGCGCGTGTTCGCTGGCGATGCCACAACATTGAGCCTGTTGTCGATAGAAACAATTCCGTCGCAATTCAAAGTAGTGCCGAAAACAACTGACCCTGAATTGGTGCGTAGCCTTGCGGACCAATATCGAACACTTCCTGGAGTGGCTGGGGTGTCTCTTGCAGAAGACGAGTTTGATGTCATTTCCACGTTGTCCGGATTCGTACGTACAGTCACGATTGCAATGTCTTTAGTTCTGCTCGCAGTCGCGGTCATCCTTATTTGGAACACTATTCGCACAGCAATTTTTGCTCGACGACGTGAAATTGAAGTGATGAAACTTGTGGGTGCCACGGACTGGTTTATTCGAGTCCCGTTCATTATGGAAGGCCTTATCCAAGGTCTCGTCGGTGCCATTTTCTCCTGTGTTGGCTTGTGGACATTGAATAGTGCATGGACATCCGGAGTAGCTGGTTTCAAAGCAGGTACTGGCGTTAGTTCTCTAGTCGTACCTGATTCGTATTTGAACGGCGTCATGATTGCGTTGTTAATCATTGGTGCAACTGCTGGCGGTGTCGGCTCTGGTGTTGCCTCCAGTAAGTTCCTCGACGTCTAGTCGAACTACTGACACATCGGCCCGTATCGCTAGGGTCGTGGTATGGATTTTCAAGACATTCTCCTCGACATATCTGATGGCATTGCCACAATCACGTTGAATCGACCAGACAAGCTAAATGCGTTCACAGGACGCATGATGTACGAAATCATTGCTGCACTCGACATCACAGATGCTGACGACAATGTCAAAGTAGTCATCTTCACTGGTGCTGGCCGTGCGTTCTGTGCCGGAGCAGACCTTTCCTCAGGTGGAGACACTTTCGCTAAGGGCGGAAGCGAGGTGCAAACAAAGCAGGGCGTTCCTCGCGATGGTGGCGGACTTGTTTCATTGCGCATCTACGAAAGTTTGAAGCCTGTGATTGGCGTAATCAATGGACCCGCAGTTGGTGTGGGTGTCACGATGACCCTGCCGATGGACTTCCGACTTGCAAGTGACACTGCCAAGTTTGGGTTTGTGTTTGCAAAGCGCGGAATTGTGCCTGAAGCATGTTCGTCGTACTTTTTGCCACGTCTTGTTGGAATCTCACAAGCAACAGAGTGGGTGTTTACTGGCCGAGTGTTTCCAGCGTCTGAAGCGTTAGCCGGGGGCTTGGTACGCAGTGTTCATGCATCAGATGATCTCATGGGTGCCGCAATCGCTATCGCTCGTGAAATTGCAGACAACACTGCACCTGTATCTGTTGCAATGTCGCGAAAAATGTTGTGGCACATGTTGGGTGCTTCTCACCCAATGGAAGCGCACCGTGCAGATTCACGTGGCATTCAGCAGCGTGGGCGTAGTGCGGACTCTAAAGAAGGTGTTGTTAGCTTCCTTGAAAAGAGGGCAGCTATGTACCCAGACAAGGTGAGCGGTGGGCTTCCAGATATTTTCCCTGGTTGGGAAGAGCCAGAGTTCTTCTAACTCATGTCAGACACGTCGGAAGATAAGTCTCTATATGAGATTGCAGGACCCGACTTCTTCGTTCATCTCGTAGACGCGTTCTATGACGGCATAGAAACTGATCAGGTGCTGTTGCCGCTGTATCCGGAGGGAAGTGAAACAAAGGGAGCACGTGAGCGCCTCGCGTTATTCCTTATTCAGTACTGGGGTGGTCCTGATACGTACATGCAGGAACGTGGCCACCCCCGACTTCGCATGAGACACAACCCGTTTGTGATCGGTGCATTAGAACGTGACCACTGGCTGATGCATATGGCGTCGGCTATAGAGCAGACCATTCCAGAAGTGGATGAGACATATCGAGAGCATGTCACCACAGAACTTGCGAACTATATGGTTAATGCAGCCGAGGCAATGCGCAACGTCTAGTTAGTCGTGATGTGAATCGGGGCCTAGGGCATGCATTGCGATTGCTGCTGCCGCCCCAACGTTGAGTGAATCAATGCCGCCGTGCATTGGTATGCGAACAACATGGGTCGCCTCGGTCATCGTGTCTTGTTCCAGTCCGTCACGTTCACTGCCAAGAAGCAGTGCAGTCTTCTGCCCGCGTGTAACTGCAACCGATGCAAGTGATGTTGCAGAAGCATCAGGGGTCATGGCATACGACACGTAGTTGTGTTGCTGCAATAGTTTCCCGATGTTCTCATCGTGAGCCAACCGAACAAAGGGAACTGAAAGCCCTGAGCCCATTGACACGCGTAACGCTCTGCGGGCTAACGGGTCTGCACTGCCTGCCGACAACACAATTGCGTCCCACCCAAGTGCCACAGCACTGCGCACAATGGCTCCTAAGTTT
>CALPPK020000113.1 GCA_943325435.2 Bifidobacterium breve | reverse complement strand
GAAAATGCTCTTGCAATTCCAGCAGTTCACACTGGTTTCTACATGTTCACCAACAACTCAAAGAAGTTGATGGGTGTAGGTACCTTGAAGAACCCAGATGGTTCCAAGCCAAGCGCAATGGAAACAAAGGGCTTTGAGTGGACTGGCATTTACAAGGGCTAGTTCCTTGAGCAAATAACCTCAATAAAAGGGGGCGGTGACCAAATGGTCACCGCCCCCTTTTTCATTTCTGAAAGCGTCTCGGTGACTTCCAAATGTGTAAAACCGCCTACGGTATAAAGCATGAAAGTCGCATTAACCATTGTTGATCATCTTCGTCGTGCCGAGCAGGTGTACGGCGACAGAATTGCTGTTATTGATGAGCCGGACCAGCCAGGTGCTTCGTGGGGTTCGTTGACATATAAAGAAATTGCTCGCCGTGCTCGCGCTCAGGCAGCTGCTCTTGATGCCCTAGGTGTTGCGCAGGGCGCGCGTGTGGCAATTGTGAGCCAGAACTCGGCTCGCCTGCTTACCGCCTTCTTCGGCGTTAGTGGGTATGGGCGCGTTCTTGTGCCCATTAACTTTCGACTTGTTGCTGAAGAAGTGTCGTACATCATTTCTCATTGTGGCGCTGAAGTCTTGATTATCGACCCTGAGCTGGAAGACGCATTGAAAGATGTAACTGCAAAGCACAAGTTCATCATCGGTGCTGAATCTGATGCGGTGTTGTACAAGTACGACACTGAACCACAACCATGGGTCGCTGACGAAGATGTCACCGCAACGATTAACTACACGAGCGGCACCACAGCCCGCCCGAAGGGTGTGCAGTTAACTCATCGCAATCTTTGGGTCAATGCTGCGATTTTTGGTTGGCAGTTGGGTATCAACGACAGGGATATCTATCTCCATACGCTTCCGCAGTTTCATGCCAATGGCTGGGGCATTGTCTTTGCTGTTACTGCCATGGGCGGACAGCACATCATTCTGCGCAAAGTGGACGGTGCAGAGATTCTGCGACGTATAGAGCAGTACGGGGTGACAGTGCTGTGCGGTGCGCCCGCCGTTGCCAACATGGTCCTTGATGCGGCCGCGGTTCCGGGCACGAATACGTCGCGTGATCAGGTACGGATGGTTGTTGCTGGTGCGCCTCCGCCAACAAAGACAATAGAAAAGATCGAAACAGAGCTTGGGTGGGAGTTCATTCAGATTTATGGCCTGACGGAAACGTCACCATTGCTCACCATGAACCGCACCCGTAGCGAGTGGGACTCGTTGACTGCTGCCGAGCGCGCAGCGAAGCTAAGCGCAGCGGGCGCCCCGTCGTTAGGTGTTGAAATGCGTGTTGACGCCGAAGGTGAAGTTCTGGCTCGCGGCAGCGTTGTGATGTCTGGGTACTGGGAACAACCAGAAGAAACATCTAAGGCCATCGTTGATGGTTGGTTTCACACGGGTGATGGCGGATCAGAAGGTGAATATGGATTCATCACTATTGCTGACCGAAAAAAGGACGTGATTATTTCAGGCGGGGAGAACGTGTCTTCGATTGAAGTTGAAGACGCAGTGTTCTCTCATGCAGAGGTATCAGAAGTCGCTGTTATCGGAGTGCCCGATGATAAGTGGGGAGAGTTAGTGCTTGCACTTGTTGTCAAGACTCCGGGATCAGCGCTAACCGAAGATGAACTGATTGCATATGTAAAGACCAAACTGGCCGGCTACAAGTGCCCGAAGCGCATCGAGTTCCGAGATGAGTTGGCTCGTACTGCAACGGGCAAGTTGCAGAAGTTCAAATTGCGTGCACCGTACTGGGAAGGCCGCGACAAGCTGGTCAACTGATCTGATTCATCTATGTGTGAATCAGATGACGAAAGGTCACGTTGATGCGGGGCTGAAGCTCGCGAGTGGTTTTTGGTATTCGATGCAGCCAGTAGGTCTGGCACGCACCTGACATGACCAGCAGTGATCCGTGTGGCAGCATCACAGAGATCACTTCGCGGGTTTGTTTATGACGAAAGTCGAATCGACGTTCAGCGCCCAAACTGATCGAGGCGATGACAGGGTTTGGGCCGTTGACTGGTTCATCATCTGAATGCCAGCCCATGGCGTCTTGACCTGATCTGTACAGATTCAGCAAGGCGCCGTTGAATGAATGCCCAGTGTGGGTCTCACAGGCTGTTCGTAAGGTCGATAGGGGCTCTTTCCACGGGTGAGGAGTGCGAGGTGCCCCGGAGTATGTGTACGGCAGATCTGCCTCTGCATGCCAAGTGGAAAGGCGAGGTTCAGGGACGTCCTTGCCAAAGAGCCGAATGCTGTTGTGCTCCCATGGAGTCTCTTGGTGAAGACCCGCGAAGATGCTGTTCGCATCGGATTCACAGAGAAAGTCCGGAACAAGCACAGCGGAACCATCGCTAGGAAGTAACTCGCCACTGATGGGAAATAACGAACTACTCGGCATGCCTCAACGGTAGTTGGGGTTCGGGGTCAGGTTAGGAATGAGTCAGAATGGGGCGTGAATGAAAAAGAATCGCCACTCGGGTCGATAAGGCCCTCTGCTCCACGTATCAATCCTGTTCAGGAGATGA
The DNA here is from genome assembly GCA_943325435.2 of Bifidobacterium breve. The sequence continues at coordinate 2,851 of CALPPK020000113.1, read as the reverse complement.
CCGAAGAAGTCAAGATCATTATGGGAGGCGGCATCAATTCGCCAGCAGGGACTCCTTTGAACATTTTCGGCACGATTGCCTATCATCCTCGTCTTTTGAAGCGCTTCATGAACTTCGCAGGCATGTTCTTGAATAAAGGCCTGTTGCCCGACCGCGAAAGAGAGATAGTGATTCTTCGTGTGGGTTGGAATTGTCAATCTGTGTACGAGTTTGGTCAGCACACTGTCATTGGGCAACGCGTGGGGCTTTCACTGAATGAGATTAACGCGCTAACTCAAGATGCGACACAACATGGCTGGAGCGACCGTGACCGAGTACTGATCAACATGAGTGACGAATTGTGTGCAGACGACTGCGTCAGCACGGCAACGTGGGCTGAACTTAGCCAGCAATGGAACGAAGCCGAGTTAGTAGAACTAGTCATGGTCGCAGGAATGTACCGATTGGTGTCGGGTTTTTTGAACACCATGGGTGTTGAACTTGATGCTGATACTCCGGGCTGGCCGGAATCGTAGTTAGTTCTCGATGGGGTGGTGGCAGGCCACAAAGTGCCCCACAGCTACTTCACGCAATTGAGGCTCTTCAGCTGCACACTTCTCTGTTGCAGCAGGGCAACGTGTGCGAAAGCGACAACCAGAAGGTGGGTTCATTGGCGATGGTGGCTCTCCCTGGATGAAACCAGATGAGATTGGTCGCTCAGGGTCTGGAATGGGTACAGATGCAACCAGTGCTCGTGTGTAGTGATGCTTAGTGTTCTGGTAGAGCTCATCTGGTGGAGCGACTTCGCACACCTTGCCCAAATACATAACCATGACGCGGGTGCTCACTGCCTTCACAACTGCAAGGTCATGGGAAATGAACATCAGGGTGAGGCCGTAGCGGTCTTTCATGTCTTGAAGCAGGTTCAGAATTTGAGCCTGAACAGAAACGTCGAGGGCTGATACTGGTTCGTCACAGATGATCATGGTTGGGTCTAAGGCAAGCGCACGAGCGATGCTGATGCGCTGGCACTGACCACCTGAAAACTCGTATGAACGACGGTCACGTACGACCTTCGGGTCCAAGTTCACTGCGTTCAAAAGTTCGTCAATCTTGGCATCGATCTCAACTTGATTACCGCGCTTCCAAACCCGCAACGGCTCAGCAAGTACTTCACTAACTGGCAGGCGAGGGTCGAGAGAGCTAACAGGGTCTTGGAAGATCATCTGCATCGCAGGGCGCATGTCACGCAGTTCTTTTTTGCCAAGGGTTGTCAATTCAGTCGACAAGAAGTTAACCGAGCCGCTGTTTGGCTTTGGCAATTGCAAAATTGCTTTTCCGAGTGTGGATTTTCCACATCCGGATTCGCCTACAACAGCCAAAGTCTCACCACGAACGAGGTCGAAGCTAACGCCCGAGACAGCTTTGACGATTTTGTCTTTTCCAAGTTTGAACTCAACCGTAAGGTCTTCAACTGTAAGAACAATGTCGCCATCTGGGCGCATGTGAGCTTTTCCGCTACCAGCCATTACTTTTCTCCCCCAATTGGAAACCAACACCTATAAAAGTGGTTATTGCCAGCATCTTTCAATGGTGGCTTCTCAGCGCGACATTTGTCTTGAACATACGGACAACGGTTTGCGAAAGGGCAACCCGGTTCGTTCTTGGTTGGGTCTGGCAACCGACCTTCAATAACCGGCAAGCGGCTACCAGTTGGAGTCTCGAGACGGGGGATTGACTTCAGTAGTGCCTCTGTGTATGGCATCTTCATGTGAGCGAACAGTTGGCGAGTCGGTGCGTACTCAACTACGTCACCGGCGTACATAACTGCAATCTTGTCTGTGTGGCCAGCCACAACACCAAGGTCATGAGTAACAAGAATCATGGCCATATTGAACTCTTTACGAAGTTCGGTAATGAGGTCAAGTACTTGTGCCTGAACGGTTACGTCGAGAGCGGTTGTTGGCTCGTCAGCGAAGAGAAGCTCGGGCTCACATGAAACTGCAATTGCGATCATGATGCGCTGGCGCATACCACCAGAGAGCTGGTAGGGGAACTTGCGCAACATTGACTCTGGGTCGGGGATACGCACTCGCTTTAACAACTCGATTGCCTTTAGCTTTGCGGCCTTCTTGTCCATGCCGAGACGAACTGTGAGACTTTCAGTGAGCTGTGATCCGATACGACGAACAGGGTTCAACGCGGTCATTGGATCTTGGAAGATCATGGCCATTCCGGTGCCCCAGAGTTCACGAACTTCGTCTTTCGGTAATTCTGAAATGACTTTGCCGTTATACGTAATTGTTCCGGTGCGCGTAGCAGTGCCGGGCAGCAGGCCCATCGTTGCTCGCGAAAGAACTGTTTTACCGGAACCCGATTCACCTACAACTCCGAGGCTTTCGCCCTTAAGCAATTCAATGGTGACGTCGTTAACGGCGCGAAGATTTCCACGTGGGGTGGCGAAAGTGACTGACATTCCGTCAATCTTTAGAAGTGAACTCATATCTTTGACTCTCTCTGATCAAGTGCTTTACGAACGTAGTCTCCGAACCAGTTACATGAAATAACGGTTAACGCAATTGCTCCGGCTGGCAAGTAAACCTCCCACGGAGAGAATGCAATGTTGCCTCGACCGTTGGCAAGCATTGAACCCCAACTGCCGCCGCCTGGAACACCAATACCGAGAACGGCGAGTGATCCTTCAACAATGATGACTGATCCGATGGCAAGAAAGCCGATAGCAAGAATTGCTGGGGCAACGTTCGGAAGGATGTGCTTGCGGATAATGGTGAAGTTTGAAGTGCCCATTGATTTTGAAGCAAGGACGAATTCGCGGCTTGACCACTGAAGGGTTGCGCCTCGAGCGATTCGG
>CALPPK020000112.1 GCA_943325435.2 Bifidobacterium breve | reverse complement strand
CCCTTGTGCTTTGGTGCATCAGGGTCAGTACGTGTGAGAAGGAAGCAATAGTCGGCGTGGTGACCTTGTGTGGTCCATACCTTCTGGCCGTTAATGATCCATTCATCGCCGTCAAGAACAGCAGTTGTCTTCAAACTTGCAAGGTCAGAACCGGAGTTTGGCTCGGAGAAACCCTGGCACCAACGCATTTGGCCGTTAAGAATTTGTGGAAGAAATTCCTTCTTCTGCTCTTCTGTTCCCCACTGAAGAAGTGTTGGGCCAACAAGAGTGTCACCGAAGAAGTCGGCACGCATCGGAGCTTTTGCATTTGCAAACTCTTCTGACAACACAACACCTTGCATTGTTGAAAGTCCTTTGCCGCCATATTCCTTTGGCCAAGTTGCGCAGATCCATCCGCCTTCGAACAATTTGCCCGGCCATTCTTTGTTGAACTTGTCGCGAGCGTCGTTGCTCATTTCGAAACCTTTGTCGAACCAACCTTTCGGTAGGTTCTCTTGGAGCCACGCACGGATTTCGGCGCGGAACAGTTCATCTTCGGGGGCGTAGGTAAGTTCCATGGTTGGTAATTCTGTCGTACAACGAGGCAATTCCGCACATTGAACGAATGTGTCTGTTTACACACCGTTCACAGGGGGCAGACAGACTGGAAAAACTCCACTCATATGGTTGCTGTATGCCCGATTCCGTCAGCCACGTTCAGACTCCTGGCCTCCTTTCTGAGACTGACCTATCTATTCTTCGGGTTTTGTTAGATGCCAAGGGTCGGGTCGTCAGCCGCGAGTCCATTCTTCGGCTGGCTGGCCTCGACAACGTCTCAGCCAGAAGAGCGGACTCTTCATTGGTGGTCTTACGAAAGGTTCTAGGCGTTGACAGCATTGTTACGGTTCGCCGCAGAGGCTGGATGCTGTCTGATGAAGCACATAAAGCGGCCGAGATACTGCTCTCGCGTGAGATATAACTGAGACCGTGAATACAGCGCTACTAGCCGCAGGCGGCGCCATTGACTACGGCTCAATATTCACCGACCTTGCGATCATTCTCATTGTTGCCAAGATTGCAGCCGAACTGTTTGAACGCATTCGGGTTCCCGCCGTGCTCGGCGAAATCATCGCAGGCATCGTCATTGGCCCATCGATGCTTGGCCTCATTGACCCCAGCGACGCAATGCGCATCTTGGCAGAAGTTGGCGTAATTATTTTGTTGGCTGAAGTCGGCCTCGAGATGGACCTCACCGAACTGAGAAAAGTGGGACGCGCTTCCATGCTCGTTGCCATTATCGGCGTAGTGGTCCCCATGTCGTCTGGCGTCTTGGCTGGCTCGGTTCTTGGTGAATCATTCAATGCATCGCTGTTCCTCGGAGCCGCACTCGCTGCAACCAGCGTGGGCATTACTGCTCGAGTGTTCGGTGACTTGCGAGCACTGTCATCTACTGAAGCACGCATAGTTCTCGGCGCGGCAGTTGCTGATGACGTTTTTGGCCTCATCATCCTGACCGTTGTCACTCGAATTGTTCAGCAAGGGTCAGTTGATCTGGCTGGCGTTGCGAGCACCATAGGAATTGCTGTTGGGTTCATTGCCGTTGCCGGTGGCATCGGAATTCTGGTTGTCCCCCGCTTGTTCGCACTCATTGGCGAACGGGCAGTTTCACCAGCGACTATCGGAGTTCTCGCGGCCGGCCTAACTTTCGGATTCTCAGCAGCAGCCAGCGGTGCACAACTTGCACCAATCATTGGGGCATTCATCGCAGGCACAGCGCTGTCTCGCACTCCTCAACATGATCGAATTTCAAGAGACTTTAAATCTCTTGGTGCCATCTTTATTCCGGTCTTCTTCTTACAGATTGGTATTGACACCGACGTCACCAAGTTCTTCTCTGGTCATGTTCTATTTGTTGCAGCAATTCTCACCATCATTGCCATCTTCGGAAAGGTGGTGGCTGCACTCGGAGCGCGAGGCACAAATGCCGACAAGTTACTAATCGGTTTGGGAATGATTCCACGCGGCGAAGTTGGTCTGATCTTCGCGTCAATCGGAGTGGCTGTCGGAGTCTTTGATGACGACTTATACGCAGTCGTCTTACTGGTAGTTCTTTTGACCACTGTGATTACCCCACCGCTACTTCGCTGGCGCATCGAACACGCAGAAGAAACTGCCACCGCATTAGACGCTTCTCTAATTACCGAGGAACCCGCCGGCGGTTGGCTGGTAATCAACAACGATGAAGTTCAACTTCAAGGCAACCCGCCGCCTTCTCTAGTTCTTTCACTTGGCCTTCAAGCCTCTTTGCTTGCATCCCGGGCTCAACCAAACGATGCGCTACTCGATTGGATGCACGCCAACCGTTCAGTTGAGTTGACATGGGACCTTGCGACTTCGCAATTGCTCTATGAAGTGTTGGTTCGAGGAAACGCCCGCTCGTGGAGATTTCTGGAAGTCACCAACATTGTCGGACGTGCAATGCCAGAAATAGATAAAGCGATTCGTGCCCGTCGAGGTGATGCTTCCGAACTAGACCCAACGCATTCAGTGCAAATGCCAACAGTTGAAACACTTCGAGAACGAGTTGGTCGAAATTCATTTTCGGATTCAGCAATTTTATTTGCTGCCTTTGTTCTTGATTTTTCAGATGACAGTCCAGCAATTGGAATGATCAATCGATTGGTTTTCCCAGAGAATGTTGCACAACAAATTCGAGCCTTGGTTGCAGCAAGTGCACTTTTGCATACAGCCGCTTCATCCGAAACGATTGAAAACAACGCACGAAACATGGCTCAGTTGGCTGACTTCCTCGGTTCTCCACTGATGGTTGAACAGTGCCGAATGCTGACAGAAGCTCGAGGCAACCTTGAAGATTGGCAATATCCGAAATTGCTAGACATCACGACGGGCGTACAAGAACTTCTTGCGCATCCAGAACTTATTGAAGGCATTGAAGGTTCTGTTGAATCCGTTCGGCGAAGCGAAGCAATGTCATTGACTTCTGACCCGCAAGTTCTCGACCGCTTACGACATGCTGCAGCTGTGTACATACTCGCCCACGAACCAGAAACTTTGGTGCGCCACGCAACACTCGTTGAACCAGCACCACGTTCCGGCAAAGTTCGAGTGAGTGTTGAAGGCACGCAGCAAAGTGGTCAATGGACTATCAACATCGCAACACGCGACATGAGAGGACTTCTCGCACGTATTTGCGCAGTACTCGCCGAACGTGGCCTGGAAATTGTCAGTGCAGATCTAGCCACTTGGCCAGATGAAGCTGTCCTCGACTCATTCGTTGTGAACTCTCCACAAAAGCCGAATGCCGTTCAAATCGCGTTTGAATTAGAGAATCGCTTAAAGCGCCGGCTCGATGCACCAAGACGCCTCATTAACAACAATCAATCACGACTCACAATCAGTCTTGATAACGACGCTCATCCGTGGCACAGCGTGATTCGAGTTACGGGCGCTGATCAACCTGGGCTAGTGCAGGCTGTTGCAACTGCTTTCGCAAAAGCGAAGACAAATGTTCACCATGCCCATATCTCTACCCAAGGTGACGATGTATCTGACCGCTTTGAAGTCTCAACGCGGCACGGGCGCAAGTTGGGCCCGCAAGCTCTGCAACGCATCACTGAACTCCTTTCTTAGTTCTCAGGGCCCGTTTACACAGAGTTAACACTCACACCAATTCGCCATGTTCCCGAAACACTTGTGCGACAGATGAGAAATATCACCTTCGTACTGTGCGTGTAGTTGCAAAAGCAACAGACCACAAGTCGCACTAGCGACCGAGATGAAGGAGAAAAGGACAGTGAAGTTGATCACAACAATTATCAAGCCATTCAAGCTTGACGATGTGAAAGACGCACTGAAATCAATTGGCGTACAAGGCATGACCGTGTCGGAAGTTAAGGGGTTTGGCCGTCAAGGCGGACACACCGAGACCTACCGCGGAAGTGAATATGCAATTGATTTCGTGCCAAAAGTACAAATAGAGCTCGTCGTTGACGACTCCCAAGTCGACAGCGTGGTCGACACCATTCGCACGGCAGCAGCCACAGGAAAAATTGGTGACGGAAAAATCTGGATCACCGAAGTAACACGTCTTATTCGTTTACGCACAGGGGAAGAAGGAACCGATGCAATCTGATGTACAAATTCTAGGAACACAGATCAACCTTCTGTGGGTCGTTATTGGAGCAGCGCTAGTTGTTTTCATGCAGGCAGGTTTTGCTCTCGTGGAAACTGGTTTCACTCGTGCGAAACACGCAGCTCACGTAATGAGCACAAACTTTGCCATTTTTGGCCTCGGATTCATTGGGTTTTTCTTTATTGGATTCCCACTGGCATTCGGCGGATTCAGTACCGCACTCATTGGAATGGACCAGCCTGTTGGCGGTGCATTGCTTGGTAGCGGCAACTGGATTTTCTTGTTCCAAGGTGGCTGGGCATTATCCGGCGACGCAATCACTCCAGCAGTTCTTGGATTCTTCCTCTACATGGTTGCCTTCATGGACACTGTTGCAACAATTCCAACTGGCTCTATGGCAGAGCGTTGGAAGTGGAGCAGCTTCACCGTTTGGGGTGTTTTCTGTGGCGCAATTTATTACCCACTGTTTGCCGCGTGGACATGGGGCGGTGGCTGGCTCTCTAAGACATGGGACACCATGAGTCTTGGTGCTGGCTACGTTGACTTTGCTGGTTCGGGCGTCGTGCATGCTGTGGGTGGCGTTGCTGCTCTAGCTGGCGCAATTGTTCTCGGACCACGCATCGGAAAGTTCGGTGCTGATGGAACTCCTCGTGCAATTCCTGGACACCACATTCCGATGGCAATGCTTGGAACACTCATTCTCTTGTTCGGATGGTTTGGCTTCAACGCAGCCAGCACCTTTGCAGCAACTGATGTTTACTTCGCCACTGCAGCAACCAATACTGCAATCGCTGCAGCTTTCGGTGCAATCGCAGGAATGGCATACATCACGAAGCGAACAGGAAAACCAGACCCAGGAATGATGGTGAATGGAATGCTCGCCGGCCTTGTAGCAATAACTGCGCCTTGCGTTTTCGTTGCGCCATGGGCAGCAGCAGTTATTGGAACAATTGCAGCGGTACTTGCAATCGAGGCAGTGTTCTTCGTTGAGCGCAAGTTGAAGATCGATGACCCAGTGGGTGCAATAGCCGTGCACGGTGTTAACGGAATCTTCGGTGTACTCGCGGTGGGAATCTTCTCAAACGGTAGCTACGGCGCTGGCTGGAACGGTTCACCAACAAAAGGCATTGAGGGAATCATTAAGGGCGACTGGGGGCAACTTGGTGCGCAAGCACTTGGTGTTGCAGTCATCTTGTGTGTGATCTTCCCGATAGCATACGGCTTCTTCAAGATTCAGAACAAGATCACAAAGGGCGGCATCCGCTCTGCAGAAGAAGATGAAATCAT
>CALPPK020000111.1 GCA_943325435.2 Bifidobacterium breve | reverse complement strand
GTCGCATTTGACCAGGCAATTAAAGATGCTGGACTTACAAAGAGCCAAGTTGACCATGTCATCTTGGTTGGTGGTTCAACTCGTATGCCAGCAGTGCAAGAACTTGTGTTCAACATGACAGGCAAAGAGCCAAACAAGTCTGTTAACCCTGACGAAGTTGTTGCCATCGGAGCAGCTGTTCAAGCCGGAGTGTTGAAGGGCGATGTTAAAGATATCTTGCTTCTTGACGTCACACCATTGTCTTTGGGAATTGAAACCAAGGGTGGCGTGATGACAAAACTCATCGAGCGCAACACCACGATTCCTACTCGCCGTACAGAAGTGTTCACCACTGCAGATGACAACCAGCCATCAGTAGAGATCAACGTTCTCCAGGGCGAGCGTGAAATGGCTAGCTACAACCAGTCACTTGGCAAGTTCAACTTGGTTGATCTTCCACCAGCTGCGCGCGGTATGCCTCAGATAGAAGTCACATTCGACATTGACGCAAACGGAATTGTTCATGTGTCCGCAAAGGACCGTGCCACAAGCAAAGAGCAGTCCATGACCATCACAAGCTCATCATCTCTCAGCAAAGAAAAAATCGAAGAAATGATTCGCGATGCCGAGTCACATGCAGAAGATGACAAGCGTCGTCGCGAAGAAGCTGAAGTACGCAACAATGCAGATTCTCTTGTGTACCAGACTGAAAAAGTTCTGAAAGAACAAGGCGACAAAGTGACTGAAGAAGAAAAAGCTGCTGTTGAAGGCCCGCTCGGAATTCTGAAGACCGCTATTGCCGGAAACAATGTCGATGACATCAAGGCAGCTACAGAAACTCTGATGGGTGCCAGTCAGGCATTCAGCCAGAAGCTGTACGAAACAGCTGCACGTGACAGTGAAGCCGCTGGCACATCAGCATCAGGCGCACAAGGTGCACCGAACGACGACGACATCGTTGATGCTGAAATTGTAGATGAGCAGTAATTCATGTCTGAAGACAATGTTGATCAACCAGAAGATGCCATTGACGCCGAGATAGTTGAACTTATCGAGCACGACATTGATGCGCTTGTTCAAGAACGTAATGAGTTCAAGGACATCGCATTACGTCTGCAAGCTGATTTTGAAAACTACAAAAAGCGTGCTTCGTCGAACATGTCTGACGAAGTAGATAGAGCAACTGGCCGAATTGCTGATTCATTGCTGCCAGTTCTTGATGCGTGTGAGGCTGCCTTCGCGCACGGAGCAGATGGCGTTGAACCCATTTGGTCTGCGCTTATGGCTGCTTTATCGAAGCAAGGCCTTGTTGCGCTTGATCTTTTGGATAAGCCGTTTGATCCCACCACATCAGAAGCGGTTGTCCATGAAGAGGGCGACGGCGCAGAACCAATCGTTGTTGAAGTGCTTCGCACTGGATACGAATGGAAGGGCCGCGTCTTGCGCGCTGCCATGGTGAAGGTGCGGGGATAAGTCATGTCTGGTCAGCGCGAATGGTACGAGAAGGACTATTACGCAGTACTTGGCGTGTCGAAAGACGCAACTGTCAAAGACATCACGAAGGCTTACCGGCGTCTTGCGCGTGAGTATCACCCTGATGCGAACCCTGACAATGCAAAAGCAGAAGAGAAGTTCAAAGACATCTCTGCTGCCTACGACGTTGTTGGCGATGAAAAGAAACGCGCCGAATACGACGAGGTACGACGTGTCGGTCCAATGGGCGGTTTCGGCGGCGGACCTGGCGGACAAAACATTCGCTTCGACATGGGAGGCGATGGTTTCGGCGACATCCTCGGCCAAATGTTTGGTCGTGGCGGTGGTGGACGTCGTGGCGGTGGCGGATCAACAGGTCCACAACGCGGACAAGATATTGAAACCACACTGACACTGGATTTTGTTGATGCTGCTCATGGAATCACTACGTCATTGCATCTCACAGCAGATGCACAATGTTCAACGTGTTCCGGTTCTGGTGCTCGCGCCGGAACAACACCGAAGACATGCGGTGCCTGTGGTGGTCGCGGTTCTACTGCAGACAACCAAGGAATGTTCTCGTTCTCGCAACCCTGCCGTTCATGTAGCGGCAATGGCATCATTATTGAAAACCCATGTTCCACGTGTCGTGGAACTGGCATTGAACGTCGTCCGCGTGAAGTGAATGTTCGTATTCCTGCAGGCGTTGACAACGGGCAACGCATTCGCCTGAAAGGTCGAGGAAGTCCGGGCCGCAACGGAGGCCCTGCTGGAGACTTGTTCGTGGAATGCAATGTTGCACCGCATCCGTTGTTCTCTCGTGAGGGCTTGAACTTGTTAACCCGAGTTCCTGTTTCATTCACCGAAGCGGTATTGGGCGCAACGATTGCAGTGCCGACCCTTGATGGCAGTGAAGTGACATTGCGTTTGAAAGCCGGAACACAAAGTGGTTCGCGTCATCGCGTAAAAGGCAAAGGCATTGAATTGCCAAAGCAAACAGGCGACCTCATTGTCACTGTTGATGTACACGTTCCAACGAAACTCTCCGATGAAGAGCGATCCGCAATCGACACACTCAGTGAAGTACTAGCTTCACCACGTACGTCAGGCAATGTTTCATGACCCACGATGAGATGCGCGCCCTATATGTCATTTCGGTGGCGGCCGAACTTGCCGGTATGCACCCGCAGACATTGCGCATTTACGAACGACGTGGTTTGTTAACGCCTGCGCGTACAACTGGTGGCAACCGTAGATACAGCGATGCAGACATTGCGCGACTCTTGCGCATTACAGAACTTGCAGCTACGGGTATGAACCTGGAGGGCATTCGCCATGTCATGACCTTGGAAGCAGAAGTTGTGCGTCTTCGCAGTGAAGTTGAACAACTGCGACAAGGCCTCATGCATGCCATCACCGAAATTGAATCGCGTAGCCGCAGCAACATTGTTCCGCTGCGACAAGCAATGGCCCGCTTCGGTGAGCGCCCCAGCATTTTTGACCCCGACCGATAAGGAAACAACATCATGGCTATCGACCCAAAGAAATGGACTACTAGGACTCAAGAGGCGATTGCTGCGGCAAGTGATTCCGCCCGCTCACTAGGAAACCCCGAAGTCACGGTTGATCACGTACTCAGTGCAGTAGCCGGACAATCCGACACCATCGTCCCTGCGTTCCTGCAGAAGTTAGGCATCGCACCAGGCATGGTGCAATCAAAGGCTGATGAAGTTGTTGCCAAACTTCCGCGTGCAACTGGTGGCGCTGAACCACGCATGAATCGTGAACTTGGCAATGTACTTGCTAACGCAGACTCATTTCGCAAGGACTTTAAGGACGACTATGTCTCGGTTGAGCATCTCATCTTGGCGATGAATCAGCGGATTGGCATTGCAACCGAGGAGATGTTGCAGGCCTTGAAAGAGGTTCGTGGTTCGCACCGAGTGACGTCACCAGACCCTGAGTCTCAGTTCGCAGCGTTAGAGAAATACGGTATTGATCTCACAGCGCGGGCACGTGAAGGCAAGATCGACCCGGTTATCGGACGCGATGAAGAAATTCGTCGAGTGATTCAAGTTCTTTCTCGTCGTACAAAGAACAACCCCGTACTAATTGGTGAACCAGGTGTTGGCAAGACTGCAATTGTTGATGGGCTTGCCCGCCGTATTGCTGACGGTGATGTGCCGGAGGGTCTTAAGGGTAAGCGCTTGATTTCTCTCGACATCAGTTCGTTGGTGGCTGGTGCGAAGTACCGTGGCGAATTCGAAGAGCGTTTCAAAGCAGTCCTTAAGGAAATCACTGATGCCGAAGGTGAAGTGATTACGTTCGTTGATGAAATGCACACAATGGTTGGCGCTGGTGGGGCTGAAGGTGCAATGGATGCGGGAAACATGATCAAGCCGATGCTTGCACGCGGTGAACTGCGCATGATTGGTGCAACCACTCTTGACGAGTACCGCAAATATGTAGAAAAAGACCCAGCGCTTGAGCGTCGTTTTCAACAGGTCTATGTGGGCGAACCGACAGTGGCTGACACCATTGCAATTTTGCGTGGCTTGAAAGAACGCTATGAAGTGCACCATGGTGTGCGAATTCAGGACTCTGCTCTTGTCAGCGCCGCCGTGTTATCGAATCGTTATCTCACGAATCGATTTCTACCAGACAAAGCCATTGACCTGATGGACGAGGCAGCAAGCAAGCTGCGCATTGAGATTGATTCACTGCCAACCGAAATTGACATTGTGCAACGTCGCATCCTGCAATTGGAAATAGAAAAGGTCGCGCTTGAGAAGGAAACTGATTCCGCGTCCCGCGATCGCTTAACCACTCTTGTGGAAGAGCTCACATTGTTGCAGCTCGAAGCTGACGTGATGAAAGGGCACTGGGACGCTGAACGTTCAGCAATCTCCGCAATTCGCACGTTGAAGGAAGAATTAGAAACTCTGCGCTCTGCTGTAGAACGAGAAACTGACCTTACTAAGGCTTCAGAAATTCAATACGGTCGCATTCCTGAACTTGAACGCCGCATCAATGATGCAACAGAACATCTTGATCAATTGCAATCAACACAAAGAATGTTGAAAGAAGAAGTTGATGCTGAAGACATCGCCGAAGTGGTTTCAAAGTGGACTGGTGTACCCGTAAGCAAATTGCTGGAAGGTGAGATGGCAAAGCTTGTGCATCTTGAAGACCAACTACACAAACGCGTCATTGGCCAGAATGATGCAGTGACTGCAGTTGCAAACGCCATTCGTCGCAGTCGCGCTGGTTTGTCGGATCCGAATAAGCCAATCGGTTCCTTTATGTTTCTCGGCCCAACCGGTGTCGGCAAGACAGAACTTGCGCGCGCACTGGCTGAATACTTATTCGATGACGAAAAGGCAATGGTTCGCATTGACATGGGTGAGTACATGGAAAAGCATTCCGTGTCGCGACTCATTGGTGCGCCCCCGGGTTATGTCGGGTATGACGAAGGTGGTCAACTCACCGAACTTGTTCGTCGTCGTCCGTACAGCGTTGTGTTGTTAGACGAAGTGGAGAAAGCGCATCCTGATGTATTCAACATTCTGTTGCAAGTACTTGATGATGGTCGTTTGACCGATGGTCAGGGCCGCACTGTTGACTTCACCAATGTTGTGCTGATCATGACAAGTAACTTGCAGGGCGATCCAATTGAATACTTCCGACCAGAGTTCGTGAACCGTATTGATGAAATAGTTCGATTCCGTTCGTTAACGGAAGACGACCTCAGCCACATCGTTGGTATTCAACTAGAGCACCTGGTACAGCGCATGGCTGAACGTCGCTTGATTCTGGAAGTGTCCGACGCCGCTCGCTTGTGGCTCGGTACTCGTGGATTCGATGCGTCGTTTGGTGCTCGACCCTTGAAGCGCCTCATTCAGCGAGAGATTGCAGATAAGGCAGCCATCATCATTTTGGAAGGTCGCGTTAGTGAAGATGGTGTGATTGCAGTTGAT
>CALPPK020000110.1 GCA_943325435.2 Bifidobacterium breve | reverse complement strand
TAAGGTTTCGCTCCGATGCTCCGTTCCTCCACACTCTTCGTTCGCACCCTTCGTGATGACCCGGCCGACGCCGAGGTCCCTAGCCACCGTTTGTTGGTGCGCGCTGGCTATATCCGCCGTGCCGCCCCCGGTGGCTACACATGGCTCCCCCTTGGGTGGCGGGTCCTGCGCAAGGTCGAAGCCATCGTGCGAGACGAGATGGATTCAATGGGCGCTCAGGAAGTTCACTTCCCCGCCATGCTCCCCCGCGACATTTATGAACTCACTGGACGCTGGGAAGAATACGGCGACAACCTCTTTCGTCTGAAAGACCGCAAGGGGGCCGACTTCTTGTTGGGGCCTACCCACGAAGAAATGTTCACACTCCTCGTGAAAGATTTGTATTCCAGCTACAAAGACCTACCCGTCTCGCTGTATCAAATTCAGACGAAGTACCGCGACGAAGCACGTCCACGCGCCGGCTTGTTGCGCGGTCGTGAGTTCCTCATGAAGGACAGTTACTCGTTCGATATCGACGACGCTGGTCTTGCTGCAAGCTACAACGCACACCGCGATGCATATGAACGAATCTTTACTCGTCTGAAATTGCCGTACGTCATCGTTAAAGCAATGAGCGGCGCCATGGGCGGCTCAGCAAGCGAAGAATTCTTGGCCCCTATCGAAGTGGGCGAAGACACATTCGTTCGTTGCACGAAGTGTGACTACTCAGCGAATACCGAAGCGGTTACAACTGCAGTTCTTTCACCAGACTCGGCCTCATACGCAGCAAGCGCCGTTGTTGAGACACCTAACTGTCCCACCATCGCATCGCTCGTAGATTTCCTCAATGCCAATCATGCTCGCACTGATCGTGCATGGGCAGCCTCTGACACATTGAAGAATGTTGTGTTGCAGTTGCGCCATCCAGACGGCTCGACAGAAGTATTAGTTGTCGGTGTTCCTGGCGACCGTGATGCAGACATCAAGCGAATAGAAGCACAAGTATCACCATCTGAAGTTGAAGCACTTGATGATGCAGGATTCGCCAAGCATCCAGGCCTTATTCGCGGATACATCGGACCTCAAGTCTTGGGCACAACTAGCGCTACTGGCGTTCGTTATCTTCTTGACCCATCAGTTGTCACTGGCAGCGAGTGGGTTACAGGCGCAAACGTTGCAGGTTCTCATGTTCTGCATTTAGTAAACGGCCGAGACTTCACTGCTGACGGCACTATCGAAGCAGTTGAAGTTACGGCCGGAGACCCGTGCCCATCATGTCGTGCGCCTTTAGAGATTGCCCGCGGCATTGAGATTGGTCACGTGTTTCAGTTAGGCCGCAAGTACGCAGACACCCTTGGCCTTTCAGTACTTGATCAAAACGGCAAACAAGTTGTTGTCACAATGGGTTCGTACGGCATCGGCGTATCACGTGCTGTTGCTTCAATTGCCGAAGTGTTTCACGATGACATCGGACTCAAGTGGCCACGTGCAATTTCTCCTGTTGATGTTCACATCGTTATCACCGGAAAGAATGGCGACGACATCACCGTTGCTGGTGAAAAACTTGGCGCTGAACTTGAAGCACAGGGACTGGAAGTTCTTATCGACGACCGCAATGGCGTATCCCCTGGCGTCAAGTTCAAAGATGCCGAACTGATCGGGATTCCTACCATTGTTGTGGTTGGCAAATCTCTGGCCGAAGGAAACATCGAATTGCGTGATCGCCATGCGGGCACCAACGAAGCAGTCCCACTTGCAGATGCCGTACAACGCATTGTTGCATTGGTGCGCGAAGGATAAACAATGTTTCGCCGTGTCATTGGTGCGCCACAGCACTACGACTGGGGCGACCCAACTTTTATTCCCGATCTCTTTCAGTTACCGAGCAACTCACAACCGTGGGCAGAAATGTGGTTCGGCACTCACCCCTCTGGGCCATCACGACTTGATACTGCCGATGGCCCGTTGTTGTCAGATGACATCGGCGAAATGACAATGCTTGTCAAAATACTTGCGTGCACATCGCCCCTGTCGTTGCAAACACACCCAACACGCCAGCAAGCTGAACGCGGATTCGCTCGTGAGAACACCGCTGGTATTTCAGTGTCAGATCCGAAACGTGTGTACAAAGACTCATCGGATAAACCCGAAATACTTATTGCTCTTACCGAGTTCGAAGCTCTCTGTGGGTTTGACACAATCGAATCATCAATCGAACGCCTCCAACAGTTCGGCTGGCGCGAGGAAGCCGACGTTCTTGACCAAAATGGAATTGACGGTTATTTGTTGTGGGCATTCGACCAACGGACAGCACCGTCAATGAATGCAGTTCCTGGCTGGATGCAGCGCCTGAGCGATGCATACCCCACTGATCGTGCTCTACGTGTTGCGCCATTGCTGCACCACATAGTTTTACAACCAGGTCAGGCAATCTCTCTTCCCGCTGGAAACCTGCATGCCTATCTTCACGGAGCAGGCATCGAAGTTATGGCATCCTCCGACAACGTGGTGCGTGCTGGCTTTACAACGAAACATGTAGACGTGGCTGAACTTTTGCGAATCGTTGATACTTCCCCATTGGAACAACCAATCTCTCCAACAACCATGAACGACCACTGGACTGAATACATGTCACCTTCGCAAGCCTTCTCTGTTGGTTCAACAAATTGGGAAAACTTGCACACCGTCGAGGCGAGCGATACACAGAGATTCTTTTTCGGCCCGCTCGGAGACGATGCACGCCCGGACATGACATGGTTGCCAGCCGGAGAATCACATAACTTCAAAACTGTTCCGGGCACTCACAATGTCGCCTGGATGTTCACTCAGAACTAGTTCTGAACAGCTTTTCGAATTTCCACAATCTTCTCTGCTGAATGGTTGGCGTCTTCGCCCTTTTCATCCATTAATTGAGAGCGATCTTTTGCAGCTTCCCGTTCGGCAAGTTTTGTATCGGCGCGGGCGATTGCAGCATCGGTGCCATGTTCATTAATGAACTCCGCCCATTCAACTAACGCTTCCACCATCTCGTCTTCTGGCACAACTGCGACATTGCGACCCTTCACAAAAAGGTGACCACGCTTGTTTCCAGCTGCAATACCAAGGTCGGCTTCACGCGCTTCGCCAGGTCCGTTAACCACACACCCCATTACAGCAATCTGTAGAGGAAGTTTTTTGTGTTCAAAAGCTGCAAGCGCTTTATTGGCAACGGCAATGACGTCGATCTCGGCTCGACCACAACTTGGGCATGCAATGAGGTCGACATTCTTTCGCTCGCGCAATCCGAGCGCTTCAAGCAGTTGACGACCAGCGCGTGCTTCTTCAACAGGATCTGCAGTGAGGCTGTATCGAATCGTGTCGCCAATTCCTTCGAGAAGCAGCGTAGAAATACCTGCAGTGGCCTTGATGAGACCAGCTGGGGGTGGACCTGCCTCCGTGACTCCGAGATGCAATGGAATATCCGTTGCTTCGGCCAACATGCGATAGGCCTCAACCATGAGAGGCACATTGCTTGCCTTGACAGAAATCTTGATGAGATTGAAATCAACTTCTTTGAAATAGGCAATTTCGTGCATTGCAGATTCGACCATCGCAGCGGCGGTAAGCCCACCGTACTTTTCATACAACGACGGATCAAGAGAGCCTCCGTTGACACCAATACGAATTGCTAGATTGCGATCGCGTGCTTCAGAAGCAACAGCCTTGATGTGCTCCGGTTTACGAATGTTGCCGGGGTTCAAACGAAGACCGTGAACACCTGCTTCCATCGCAGCCAAAGCCATTTTGTATTGATGATGAATATCAGCGATGATCGGAATTGGTGAACGCGGAACAATCTGCGCGAGTCCTTCCGCGGCTTCCTGGTCATTACAGGTGCAACGTACGATGTCGCACCCAGCTGCTGCCAATGCATAAATCTGTTGCAGTGTGCCTTCAACATCAGCGGTCTTTGTGGTGGTCATTGACTGCACCGTGATGGGAGACCCCCCACCCACGGGGACTTTGCCGACCATGATTTGCTGAGTATTGCGACGCTCGAACATGTGTCTCAGTCTGTCAGTTCCGCAGCCGTTTACCCGAGTGGTTGAGTGATATCGAGGTACAAACCAGTCAAAAGCAGGAGTGACAAAAGCCCGACTACCAAGGTGGCGAGTGGAACCATTTTGTTGATGTCCGCTCGGTATAGCCGTCCTTTGCGAGAACGCACTCGTTCATAAATGGCAATGGCTGCATGGCCACCGTCAAAGGGCAACAAGGGAAACATATTGAAGACACCCACAAACACATTGATGCTGGCAAGCAACGTGAGAACGCCCTTCAGCCCATCAGACCGACCAACCGTTCCACTGAAGTCGCTGATGCCCACAACTGTGGTCGGACGAGTTTCAAGTGTGGCTTCTGGGGACTTAGTGAGATGGCGAATTGAATTCATGGGGTTAAGAGCGACCACGACCCCTTTCACCGAATCAGTGATTGTTGTGCCAATATCGGAAATTGACTGCCCCACAGATTCAATGACTCCGAGATCTTTCCATCCCCAGTCATCTGCCATCACACCAAAGTACGCACGACCAGCAATCGTGGGGTGCGGAACTAGCACGACTTCACGCGTTTGCCGAACACCTTCATGTTCGAACACAACAGAAATTGACTCTCCGACAGAAAATGATTGGATTGCTGAAGAAACACTGCTGTAATCCGAAACGGCAATACCACCAATTGACACAAGGGTGTCTCCGATTGCAATACCAGCAGTCGATGCCGGGCTAGTTGATTCGGCCAATCCACGAACTGTGGAGACACCTGTATTTTGCTGACGCCCACCAGAGGCGTAAACGCCAAGAAACAAAATGAAGGCAATCACCATGTGCATCAGTGACCCAGCGGTGATGACTAAAAGCCGCCGGGGAAATGTTTGAGAACGATATGCACGTGACTCATCAGCCGGATCAACTTCATCAACATTGTTCATTCCGATGATGCGAACAAAAGCCCCCAGTGGCAATGCACGAACACCGTATTCAACTTCACCTTTTGTGCGGCTCCACACTCGCGGGCCAAAACCCATAAAGAACTGAGTGACCTTCATGCCTGTTAAGCGAGCAGTCGAAAAATGCCCCACCTCGTGCAAGAAGACAGAAAGAAGCAGGCCGATCACAAACACAAAAGTCCATGGGTTCTTGTATGCCAAATATGCAAGCAACGCAATCATGATGAACCCAGTGGCTTTGCCGTTACGTGTTGCCATAGGTGACACTGCCTCGTCTACGGCACCACCAGCTGCAACTTCAGCGCGAAATTTATGATAAAAATCGCTCATCGTGATAGCTCCTCTGTCGCTAGTCGACGACCTTGAGCATCTGCCTCAAGAACATCGTCAACCGATGTTGGCACAGTAACTACAAACTTTTCCATCACCCGTGACACAAAAGCGCCGATTTGAGACCACGT
>CALPPK020000109.1 GCA_943325435.2 Bifidobacterium breve | reverse complement strand
GCACCGACACCATCCATTGAGCGCGCCATTCACATCAGAGTCATGAAGAGAAAACTCCAACTGGTACGGAGGCTCTTCGTGAGAAATTGCTCCACTGATTCCCGCAACAATCAGCAACGCTTCAAAACACTCTGCGGGAAGAACATCAACAGTGAAGCTTGAAACATCTCTCTCACGACGCACTAATACGGGCGAGGTCACAAATTTTACTTCGGCGACAGTGTCCTCAATTGCTAAAGCCGCTTGTAAGGCTTCGTTGAGTTCCTGCATTGCCTCATCAGTACCCCCGACATCCGGGTGAACTATCCGAGCTCTTTCCCGCCAGGCTCGACGGATTTCGTCAGGAGAAGCTCCGCGTTTTACGGACAACACCAAGAAGGGATCTCGTGATGCCACACAGGCTCTTATCGGCCAATGAAATTAGGTGGGCGCTTTTCGATAAAAGCAGCTACGCCTTCTTTGAAATCTTTTGTGCGAAAGAGGGGCAACAACTGAAGAAAAACATGGTGCACATTCTGTTCAAAGGTTTCAGTTTCTGCTGCCCGCATCATTCTCTTAATGGCTCGAACTGCAAGCGGAGCGTTTGATGCAATCTCCCCTGCCATATCCATCACATGGTCCATTAATTGATCAGCGGGAACAACCTTGTTCACTAGGCCCATTTCAAGACATTCATCAGCCATCATGGTGCGGCCCGTAAAAGCAATTTCAGCAGCTCTGGCGTAACCAACCATTCGGGGCAGCAACCATGTGCCGCCACTCTCTGGAAGAATGCCACGCTTAGCAAAACCCGGCGCCATTTTTGCCGTGTCAGCTGCAATGCGAATATCGCAACCGAGAGCAATGTCCAAGCCGTAACCAGCCGCCCCACCGTTCAACGCACAAATCACTGGGGTGTCAATGCCGTGAAGAACTATCGGTGGTGCTTCGCGAATGTCAAACTCGGCCATGTTTGCACCGGTGTCGTCAAGAACACCCAGCGATTCAGTTTTGCCAGCTTGCGATCCGAGATCTAGTCCTGCACAGAATGCGCGACCCGCTCCAGTAAGCACTATGCAACGAACCTCTGGATTTCGATCAGCCTCAAGGAGCTTTTTTGACAACAAATCCAGCATGACACCTGAGATGGTGTTCATTCTTCCTGGTGCATTCAAAGTGATTGTGGCGATTCGGTTAGAAACTTCGAGGAGAACTTCATCTTCTTTGGTCATACCAATAAAGATAACAACTATGGAAACTCAGAAATCAGTTGGGTCGCCCGACTCAACAAGCGTCCCTCAACCAACTCTCGACGGCTCTATTGGTGACGGATGCAGAGTTCTTCTCATTCGCCACGGACGATCAGCAGACATAGTTCCTGGGTCGCCAGAGAGTTCCGACCCTCCACTGCACGAATTAGGAAAGAAACAAGCTCTTGCAGTTGGGTCTCGATTATCAAAAGCACGCATCGATGCTGTGTATTCGAGTCACTTGTTGCGGGCTCTGCACACAGCTGAAGCAATCGCATCTCATCACAAACTCGATGTCGGCGTATTTGAAGACTTAGAAGAAGTTCGTCTAGGAGATTGGGGTAACGGGGAATTTCGCAGACGAGCTGCCACTGCTGATGCAGAGTATGTCAAATGGGCGGCAATTGGGCGATGGGATGGAATACCGAACGCTGAAGGTGATCAGAATTTCCGCACGCGAGTCTCTACACGAATTAATTCATTAGCTGCACTACACGATGGCGGATGCATTGCAATCGTGTGTCACGGTGGCGTCATCAATGCTTATCTGGCTGAAATGCTCGGTACCCAACGTTCGCTGTGGATGATGGTGGAGAACACAAGCATCACAACGGTGAAACTAAGTGAGACTCCAAGTGTGCTCACTTTGAACGATTGCAGTCATCTCTACGATCTTTTGATTCAGTAAGTCAAAGGTTTTCTACTTCGAGAGACGGTGACACCGCTAAATTGCAAACGGCAAACCACAGTGCGGTTGCTCCCACAATGTGAACAGCAACTAATGCAATAGGGACTCCTGTGAAGTACTGGGCATATCCGATTGCACCCTGAAACACAGCAGCAATTAACAATGCTTGAATCGCATCGCGCGTGTTGGAATCGCCATTCATTTGCTTCGCTCTGACCGCAAGAAAAATGATAAGTGCAACTGTTACAAGCACACTCACGCTATGAACACGAGCAACGCTAGTTAATGCAAAGCCCAATCGAACAGCTTCTTCATCGCCCGCGTGGGGACCTGTCGCTGTAACCACAGTTCCAGTCACTAGGGCCACAGCGCAACTTACGGAAACCAATCGGATGGCGTTGACGAGTGGTGCAGGCCCGGTGCGAAAGTATGTGATTGGTTCACTACCTGTTCGGCGAAACAATACGAAGGCGTTCGCAACCAATACCAGGGATACAAGAAAATGTGCCATGTTCGCGTAAGGGTTGAGACCCGTGAGAACCACAACACCACCAATAATGATCTGAGTGAGAACGCCGAGAACCAAACCCCAGGCAAGAAGAACTAAATCACGCCTCAGAGGTTTACGAAAGTAAGCCAGCAACACCGCTGCTATCACGCTCAGTGAAACAACACCTGTGAACAGCCGGTTGGCTTGCTCTATCAAAGTATGACCCGTGGACACGTCGACAAATTTGGTGGCATTACAGCGCGGCCAGTCAGCACAGCCGAGACCTGAACCGGTGAGACGAACCATTGCACCAGAAAAAATGATTACAGACAAGGAACCTAAAGCGGTTCCAGTCACAGTTCGGAAAGCTTTCTGGGAGACCGTAATCACGCTCCCCACTGTACGACAGCATCGTGACAGGTTTCCGTCTAGCACTGGCACATAAATAGTGGCTACGGTCACAGTCATGATCACATCCTTTGACGACTACCCAATTCATCAGACGTCTGAACCAATCGCCCATACCGAATCCGGCGACCCTGGCGCTTATGACAGATACTTTTTCAATGGGTATTCACGGGACGGAAAAATATTCTTCGCAGCGGCAATGGGCCTTTACCCAAATCGACACGTGATTGATGCCTCCTTCAGTGTCGTGCGGGACGGCGAACAGGTAAACGTTCATGCTTCTGGTCGCGCACCCTTTGATCGAATGGAATGCAACGAAGTAGGGCCAATCAAAGTCGACGTTGTGGTGCCAATGCAGAAACATCACATAACAGTTGAATCTCCTGAGCACGGGATCCGTGCAGACGTAACTTTCGAAGCTTCGTCTTTGCCATATGAAGAACCGCCCTTTCTTGTTCGCGCAGGAAACAAGAAAGTGATGAGTTACACGCGTCTGACTCAACTAGGCACATGGACTGGATGGATTGAAGTTGACGGTGTGCGCACCGATCTGCAGCCAGGCACAATCGTCGGCTCGCGAGATAGGTCTTGGGGTGTTCGAGGAGTCGGTGAGCGGGTTCAAGTTGGAGCACCTCTAAATCTCGCACCTCAGTTTTATTGGTTGTGGGCTCCAGTTTGGTTCGACGGATTCGGAACAGTATTTGACGTCAATGAGTATGCGGACGGGCAACGTTGGCATGAGTCGGGCGCAATGTTGATTGGTTCAGACACCATCAAGCACGCACATTCTGTGAATTACGAGTACTCATGGGAAAACGGAACCCGACGAGCGGAACAGTTCGCATTGAAATATCAGTTTGCGAAGGATTCCGCCGAGCTGGTCTTTACTCCCCTCGTGCATTTTCAAATGAACGGACTCGGATATTTACATCCGGAATGGAATCACGGAAATTGGAAGGGTGAATCCGTAACAGGCGGAGACCGATACCCAGTCCCAGTTGAAGATCCAATGTTGATGCACAATCTTCATACGCAAACTCTGAGTTCAGTTTCATGCACATTGTCCGACGGAAGCGTGCACAAGGGTATTGGTGTTCTTGAGACACTTGTACTTGGTGCTCACGAGCCATCCGGTTTCACCGGCGTGAGTGACGGCTATTCACAGCGCTAGCCGTGCTTGATCGACATTGCTCCGTCCACAACGACTGCAGCACCGTTGACAAATGAGGACGCAGGCAAACAAAGACTAAGAGTCATGTGGGCCACTTCTTCTGGAGTTCCGTAACGTCGAAGAGGAACTTTTCGCTTCGCATACTTTTCTTTTGCTTCATCATTGATACCGGCGGTCATTGCCGTGTCGATGGGTCCAGGGCAAACAGCATTGACTGTGACGTTGTGCCGCCCGAGTTCAACTGCGAAGCTCTTGGTGAGACCAATAACTGCATGCTTGGACGCTGTGTAAGCAGATAGACCTCCTGTCGCAACTATGGCTTCGGTAGAGGCGATATTTACAACCCGGCCACCATTTGGCGCTTTCAACAAATATGGAAGGGCAGCACGAATCAGATGAGCATGCGCAGACACGTTGATTGCAAACGTCTGGTCCCAATTATTTGCAAAGGTCTCATCATCTGAAAAGACCGACGACACCACACTGATGCCAGCGTTGTTCACAAGTACATCTATGCCACCCCAGGCTTCTACGGCGCTACGAACTATCTCGGAGCGGTCTGAAGCCCGAGAAACGTCTCCACTGCATCCCTGAGCCGCGTCAGGACCATGAGCCCTCACAATCTCCTGCACGACTTCTTGAACTCGCTCTGAATCGCGGTCAACCACCAGTACGCGAGCACCCTCATCGGCGAACAGATGGGCCGTCGCCCGACCCATGCCGCTCCCAGCTCCGGTCACAACTACCCGAGCGCCAATGACGCTCCTCGACAACGTGCTCAATCTCATGTTTCTCCCTTTCGGAGCCCGCAGGCCCGCAAACCCATGTTCCCACAGGTTTTGAGCTGAAATTCGGGATATGCGGACACATTTCTCAGTCACTAATTGTGATGGTTCAGTCACTGTCACCACTGTGTGTGGTCACCCAAACATTTTCTGTGAGAAATTCCTCAAGTTCTGCTCAGACCTGCCGATCCCTATTGCGGATCAAAAACAGGGAGCAGACACATGTCTCACAACCACACACATTTCGTCAATCGCATCATCGTTGCAACAGCAGTCGTTGCCATGGGCCTCGTAATGGCCCCAACCGGTGCGCATGCTTCCACCGGCGCTGTAGCTGCCTCATCAGCAACAGCAAAGACAGCTCCTGGTCAACCAGCATTTGGCGACAAGGGTCCACATGTCGTTGCAGTCCAGACAGCAATCATGCGCAATGGATTCACCTTGAACGGTGGAGCTACTGGCGTGTTCAACAAGTCAACACAGCGTGCACTGAAGAACTTCCAGAAAGTCGTCGGACTGAAGGCAACTGGTGTCGTTGACACCGCTACAGCAAAAGTTTTGAAAGTCGCTGCCGCAACAACAACCACAATTCAGGCCACAACCACCACAGTTGCTCCAACCACAACTACGACTCCTGCCGTTGTGTATCCCCTCACAGCTTCAACTCTTCCAGTTCGTGGAGCCAAAGGCGATGTGGTT
>CALPPK020000108.1 GCA_943325435.2 Bifidobacterium breve | reverse complement strand
GATATGAACACAGTGGAAATTGACATGGGCAGCCTCAAGGCCGGCCTTGGTGTTGACGAATCAACAGAGTCGATGACGTACCGTCAACTGCAAGAACGGCGCGACCTGATTCAAAAGCGTATGCGCGACCACATCACTAACTAGCCCAATCGGCAAGACTGTTGTTGTGAGACTTATCGTTGCGCGCTGCACTGTGGAATACGCAGGCCGTCTAGAGACCCGCTTGCCAGAAGCCCTTCGCCTTGTCATGGTGAAGGCTGACGGATGTGTTGCGGTTCATTCCGATGGTGGCGCTTATAAGCCCCTCAACTGGATGACAGCACCGAACGTCATCGAAGATAACTCTGACCATTGGATCGTGCGCAACCCCAAAGGTGAAGCAATGACCATTACTTTTCACGAAATCTTCCATGACAGCGACCATGTCTTCGGTGAAGATCCAGGGCTTGAAAAAGACGGCGTCGAAAAGCAACTGCAAGAACTACTTGCGGCTTCGCCTGATGTAATGGAACCAGGACTCACGCTGATTCGTCGCGAGCACTACACAGCGCTTGGCCCGGTCGACATTCTATGTAAGGACACCGCCGGCAACACTGTGGTGATTGAGGTAAAACGACGTGGAGAAATTGATGGAGTTGAACAACTCACTCGCTATCTCGTGGACTTAGCCAACGACCCATCGCTCGGAACTCTTCGCGGCATGTTCGTAGCCCAAAGCATCAAGCCCCAGGCACGCACACTCGCAGAGTCACGAGGCATTGTGTGTGTCGAAGTGGATTACGACGAACTACGTGGCCGCAAATCAGACGAATGGACGCTGTTTAGCTAGAAGTTATTCCAGCCTGTTGAAGCTCAGAACCCGATTGTTCTGAGCTTCATCCGACGTCGACGCGCAGGAACAAGGAACCCAGCAAAGACGGCCAACAAAACCGGAATTGCGATGAGAATACGTGTCAGCGGGCCTGACACTTTCAGTTTTCCAACGGGTATTGCGATCGCCAGAACGAATGGTTTTCCGTCTTTCGTGACACCGTCAAGAACAACTCTGTGAACCCCATCTTTGATCAAGCCCGGAACGATGACTGTTCCTCTGATACTCCCGTCTGCTTCTGCGGCGATTCGGGCTAACCGAGTTGGAGTAGAGAACAACCAGACACTGACATAACTCTTCGGTGTGTACCCACTCGTAGTCATTACAAGTTGAGACTTCTGCTGGAGGCGAAGGTTTCCATCGGAGTCAAGTGGAATCACTTCATCATTGTCATCCATCCCTCCCAAGACGGTTTCCACTCCGGAACTCTTGACAACGATTTGATTATTACTGCGTGACAACGTCGCAGCCACTGGCTCACCGTCAAGAAGCGCACTTGCCTCACCTAGTTCGGCCGAAGGAGCATCCGGTGCAATTCCTGAGGGCGACCCCGGCCCCGCAGCCGAATTTTTCAACACTGGTGGAAGAGGAATCGTCGTTGTGGTCGTCGTAGTGGGAACAGCCGTAACCATAGGATTTCGGGTCTTGGTGAGTCCAGATTTTGGAATGGTGGCTACAGACACTTGACCGATGTTGTCCGGAGTTTGCTCCACAGCAGGCGCAACCGTGGCAGAAGGAACAACCTTGGCTGGGGATTCGCTGATTGCGATTGTCGAGGTAGTAGTGGTCGCAATTGTTGTTGTAGACGTGGTGGTTGTGGTTGGAATCACCGGTGCAAGCGGAATAACTTCGTCACTAATTGCAGAGAAACTGCTTTGTCCAGCCAAACTCACTGCTGCAACTTTGAATTTGTATTTCGAACCATTTTGAAGCCCACTCACAATTCGAGTCCGTGAAGTCGAGGCAGCACTTATGAATGTAATGAAGTCCCCACCGTTCAGTGAGTATTGAACAACGTAATCAGAAATTGGATCTGTGTTGGCGTTACCAGCTGTCCACGCCACGGTCACCTGACCATTGCCTGCACTTACTGATGTAATTGTCGGAGCATCTGGTCGCACACCAACCGGCGTCGCTGCCTGACTTGCGGTGGAATAAGAGCCGGCCCCAACAGCACTGACTGCAACCACTCTGAATGTGTGAGCAACATAGTTGTTCAGCCCTGTAACTTCCATCTGCGCTACTGCCGATACGGGATCAATGAAAGTAGTCCATGACGTACCGCTGTTTACAGAGTATTGAACTACGTAGTCAGTGATCGCGGAGGTCCCAGCACTGCCGGCTGTCCAAGCCACTGTTACTTTGGCGTCTCCGGCGACAACTGAGGTGATAGTGGGAGCCGATGGCGGTGTTGAACCTGTGGTTGCCGTGATTCGCGGCGAGTTACGTAAACCGACACCAGCCGCGTTCGTTGCATCAACAGTGAAGTGATATTGGGTTGAGCCACTGAGGCCGGTCACCGTACATGAGGTGCTTGAAGAAGTACACGATTGCATGATGCTGCCTTCAGATGCAGAGTTCCAGGCAATTGCTGTGTACGCCGTGATTGCGTTGCCATTGTTGTTAGTTGGCGACCATGACACCACGACTGAAGTCGGTCCAGGAGCTGCGGTGATACCGGCCACTGCACTTGGAAGTCCGTAGGGACTTGAACTGATTTCATTTGAATCGGCACTAGAACCGACAGCAGTGATCGCCCTGATCTTCACCGAGTACGACGTGCCATTAGTAAGACCGCTGAGCAAAAGTGGAGACGCGGTGCGACCTGCACTTACCCAAAGCCCACCATTCAACGAATACTCATAATCCAAAAAGCTCGAACCGCCGTTCGATGCCGCGGTAAATGCAACACGAAGATTCGTACTGCCAGGGGTAATCGACGTAACTGTCGGAGCACTGGGAAGCGTCACTGGTGTAACTACCGCACGTGGTGTGGATTCCCCTCCAGTGCCAGCAGCATTGATTGCCACCACGGAAACGTAGTATGCGGTGCCGTTCGTTAATCCGGTGATTGTGCATGTGGTGAGAACTGTTGAACAACTGGATACAACTGATCCACTGGCCGCAGCGTTGTAAGCAGTTGCCGTGTAACCAGTCACTGTTGCGCCCCCGTTGTCCGATGGGGCGAGCCACGAGATAGCTGCAGAGGCATTGCCCCCTGTTGTGATAACAGTACGAGGTTCTGACGGTGGAGACGCTGGCGTTGCTGTCACTGCATTTGAAGCGGAGCCATCGCCCACATCATTGACCCCACGAATGACTACAGAATATGAGGTGCCGTTAGTGAGGCCTGAAATTGTTAAGGGGCTGTTCAAACTTCCCGCATCAACCCATGCTCCTGAATTCAATTGGTATTGATACTTCAGCACCGCAGAGCCATTAGTTGATCCGGGTACGAACAGAATGGTTAGTCGACCGTCGCCGATGGTTACGGTACCAAGCGTTGAAGAACCGGGAGCAGCACGAGGAACCGACAACAACGATGTACTCGCAGAGCCTGCTCCTGAGGTATTGATTGCACGAATTTGAACTGTGTATGTCTGTCCGTTTACTAGATCAGTATTCCCAGACGATGAAACTGTCGAGATCACAAGAGGAGATGCAGTGGTGCCGGCGGATCGATTGCGCCACGTAGTTCCACCATCAGTCGAGTATTGGTAGGACGTGATTGCGGTGCCGCCATTTGATATCGGTGCATCAAAAGCAACGGTCAGTGTTTTATTACCTGCAGTTACCGAATTCAAGGTGGGGGCGGGCGCAGAACCAGAAGGAGTAACAGACGACGAAGTCGATGTTGCCCCATTTCCGATGTCATTCACTGCACGCACAACAACTGAATACGTCGTGCCGTTTGTGAGACCAGAGATCGTGAAAGTATTTGCCAACGTTCCGGTATCAGTGAAACTGCCGTTGTTCACCTTGTATTCGTATTTAGCAATTGCCGAGCCGCCGTTTGCAGGAACATCAAAACTGATTGCAGCAGATGAGTCGTTTCCAACCAACGCTGATAATGACGGAGCAAGTGGAACTGTCTTTGTAATTCCCGTTGCAACGTCAGATGCCAAACCTGAACCGGCGGCGTTGACTGCACGAAGTTCGACCAGATATTCCGTTCCACCAACGAGTGGTGATGTTCCGTTCGAAGACAAAACAGAAATGACGACGGGAGATGCCGTAGTTCCGCCATCAGTTCGGTTGCGCCAGGTTGCTCCCGCATCAGTGGAGTATTGATACATGGTGATTGGTGCACCGCCGTTTGAAGATGGTGCAGTAAAAGCGGCGTTAAGAACACCATCACTGCCAGAGACCGTGTTACCCACAATGGACGGTGCCGAAGGAACAGTCCGTGGCGTACTTGATGACCTTGCAGATGTCACGCCGTATCCAGCCACGTTTTCTGCACGGACCCGAATGTCGTATTGAGTGCCGTTAGTCAATGACGTAGTTCCATCTGACACGAGCGCAGTGATGAGCATCGGTGATCCAGTAGTTCCGCCGTCAGTTCTATTGCGCCACGTCACTCCATCATCTGTTGAGTATTGATACATAGAAACTGACGAGCCACCGTTCGGGCCCTGGTCTATGTAGACCGACAAACGCTTGTCCCCCGCGACAATTGCACTGATGGAAGGTGCACCTGGTGCGCCTTTAACTGTCACGTTCGAAGCATTGGACTGCATTCCTGTTCCGGCTAAGTTCACTGCACGAAGGCGAATCGGGTATTCAACACCCCCAGTCAGACCGCTAATGCTGAGAGGGGAAGCAGTCGAGACGGGAGAACGAGTAGACCACGTTGAACCGTTGTTTATCGAATACTGGTAGTTAGTGATGGGGCTACCACCGTTTGCTCCGGCTTCAAACGAGACGCTCACTGCACCAGTATCAAGACCAATTGCTGAGATCGATGGAGCGGCCGGGACAGTTGTCGGCGTACCCGATGACGCACCCGAAGCCGCACCGTCACCAATAGAACTCACTGCACGAATCTTGATGCTGTACGAACGTCCGTTAGTCAAACCAGAAATTACAACAGGACTGGTTGTTGCGATTGAAGCAACCCAATCTCCTCCATCTAATTGGTAGTCGTACCAGAGAATCGGTGCACCTGAAGTAGCAGCCGAGAATGCAACCGACAAACCGCCATCGGTCGGAGTTAACGAGGAAATAGACGGAGCGGAAGGAACATCGCTCGGGGCAACACCCGCACCCATTGCACTCGAGTACGCACTAGTTCCATACGAGTTCACTGCTGCGACACGGAAGAAATAGGGCGTTCCATTTGTTAAGCCGGTCACTGTGGTTGACAATTGCGCAGACTCGCCGTCATCAAAAGTGGTGAATGCACCACCGGCACTTGTCGCATACTGAACGACATAGTCAGTGATATTTGCGCCTCCGATGGCAACCGGCGCTTTCCAGGTCAGCGATACTGACGCATTCAACTGGCCTCCGGCCACATCTGTTGGCACACCAGGAGAACCAGAGTCATAGCTGATGACTACAGACCCGTTTGCGCTGTTGCCTTCGTAATACTCGTAATAACT
>CALPPK020000107.1 GCA_943325435.2 Bifidobacterium breve | reverse complement strand
GAACCCCCAACCCTCACGGGAGGAGTTCTCATGGACGCACAACCAAACGGCATGCAAACGCATGGACGTAAAGGATTTTCATACGACTGGCAGTCACTGCTCGTGCCAGCCGAACCGGAGTTCAGCAAACAGCTGAACGACATCATCAACGACGACACCGTCTCTGCTGATCTCGGCTCCTAACTCAGTCTTTTCTCAGACTTCCTAGCTCCCCATCGGGTTGAGCAATCATTACGTGGCCCCTTTGGGGGTAGCGCACGCCCCGACATCGGGCTAACCTTTGCCGTAATGACTCGCACGCACCTGCTCCTCCTTATGTAACGGCAGCAGCCGCATATCGTTGCTGTCGAAACCTCCTGCCTCTGGTCAGGGGGTTTTTTCTTTGTCCAGAACAGTTCTCTCCTCCACCTCTATCCAAGGAACCCACAATGCCTCCACAAAATGTGACACCAAAACAAATGGCCTTCGCCAAGTACACGCCGTTCATTCCGGTCGTCCTCACCGATCGCACTTGGCCAAACACCACCATCACCAAGGCGCCGTTGTGGTGCAGTGTTGACTTGCGCGACGGCAACCAAGCCCTCATTGACCCGATGGACCCGGAGCGCAAAATGCGCATGTTCAAAACTCTGGTCAACATGGGCTTCAAAGAAATTGAAGTTGGATTCCCTGCAGCTAGCCAACCTGACTTTGATTTCGTTCGTCAGATTATTGAAGAAGACCTCATCCCTGACGACGTCACCATTCAAGTGTTGGTTCAATGCCGAGCAGAATTAATCCAGCGCACGTACGAATGCCTCAAAGGTGCAAAGAACGCAATCGTTCATTTCTATAACTCGACAAACCCTCTGCAGCGTGACGTCGTGTTCGGCTTGGATAAAGTTGGCATCACACAGATTGCTGTTGATGCAGCGAAACTGTGTCAGGAATTCGAACCAATGTTGGCTGGCACCAACGTGCGATACGAGTATTCACCCGAAAGCTTTACTTTGACGGAGCCTGAATACGCCATTGAGATTTGTACCGCAGTTATGGATGTACTCAAGCCAACAAAAGAGAACCCATTGGTTTTGAACTTGCCAGCGACTGTTGAGTGCTACACACCAAACGTCTATGGCGATGTTATTGAATGGTTTATTCGCAATATTCCACGTCGCGAAACAGTTGTGATCTCGTTGCACCCACATAATGACCGCGGCACTGCCACTGCTGCCGCAGAATTTGGCATCATGGCCGGGGCGGATCGCGTGGAAGGCACATTGTTCGGAAATGGTGAGCGCACCGGAAACGTTGACATCATCAACATCGCCATGAACATGTTCATGAATGGTGTTGACCCTGAACTTGATATCACTGACATCGATTCACTTCGCCGCGTTGCTGAGTACTGCAACCGTTTGGACGTCTCTGCACGTCACCCATACGTTGGCGACTTGGTGTACACGTCATTTTCTGGCAGTCACCAAGATGCAATCAAGAAGGGACTCACTGCGCTGTCGAAGGATTACGACAAATGGGGCGTTCCCTATTTGCCAATTGATCCAAAGCATGTTGGCCGCA
The DNA here is from genome assembly GCA_943325435.2 of Bifidobacterium breve. The sequence goes on along the minus strand of CALPPK020000107.1, from coordinate 3,927 downwards.
GTTACGAAGCAGTCATTCGCGTGAATAGCCAGTCAGGTAAAGGTGGCGTTGCGTACATCATGAAAGAAGAACACGGTTTCGACCTGCCACGTCGGCTTCAAATTGAATTCTCACAAACCATTCAGCACATCACGGAAGATTCCGGAACAGTTGTAAGCCCCACAGCAATTTGGGATGCATTCAGCGCTGAGTATTTGCCAACAGAGCCACGCATCAAACTTGATAGCCATGAGATGCGTAGCGACTCTGCCACTTCACGCACCACCATCACCGCGCAACTTGTTATTGATGGCGTTCACACCACCGTTTCAGGCGAAGGCAACGGTCCCGTTGATGCGTTTGTCCATGCCGTGAACTCAGGATTGAATGCCAAAATCGATGTTGTCGATTACAGCGAACACGCAATGGGTCAGGGCTCTGAGGCCACGGCCGTTGCGTACGTGGAAATGAAGAACGGCAATAGCGACGCTTTGTGGGGCCTCGGCACAGACCCGAACACCACGTCAGCGGTTCTGCGCGCGGTACTTGCCGCCTACGAACGCCACTTAAAGGACTCGTAAGCACTCTGTTCCGACTAAGTTCGGTACGGAACAAAGGAGCCCAATATGAAAGTCGTCGTTGACTATGACATTTGCGCATCGACAGGTGCCTGCACACAAATCTGCCCTGAAGTATTCGAAGTCCGCTCAGACGGCTATCTCTACGTATTGATTGAATCGCCAGGTGAAGAATTGCGCGAGAAGGTCACACAAGCTTCTGACCTCTGCCCTACTGCCGCCATCACCATCGAAGGCTGAGCCTTGTCTTTCACTTCGCTTCTCACGGCTCGCTGGCAAGAGGCTGATTCGTTGTTGTGTGTCGGACTAGATCCTGATCCGCATCGTCTGACTCATCACTACTCACCTGACGCTGACGGCATTGAATACTTTTGTATCGACATCATTGACGCAACTGCACAATATGCATGTGCGTTCAAACCACAGATTGCATACTTCGCTGCCGCCCGCGCTGAACCTCAACTAGAACGAATCTGCGAATACATTCGAAGCAACTACCCCACTATCCCCATCATTCTTGATGCGAAGCGCGGCGACATTGGTGACACCGCAACCATGTATGCACATGAAGCATTCGATCGTTACGGCGCACACGCAGTCACTGTGAACCCATACATGGGTGGCGACACCATAGAGCCGTACCTCGTACATCCAAAAGGTGCAGCAATTGTTTTGTGTCGCACATCGAATGCAGGCAGTGGTGAATTTCAATCACAACTGATTGATGGAAAACCGCTGTATCAACATGTGGCACAACGCGCCGCGGACGAATGGTCTCACAAAGGCGAAGTTGCCTTAGTGGTTGGCGCTACCTACCCAGCAGAGCTTGCCGAAGTACGAGCAATCGTTGGCGACATGCCATTACTCGTCCCTGGTGTCGGCGCACAGGGCGGAAGTCCCGAAGACGTTGTGAAGAATGGTGCCAATTCACATGGCACTGGCCTCATTGTGAATTCATCGCGCGCAATTTTGTATGCAGATGCGGTTGACCCAATGCCAGCCGCTGCTCGCGTTGCTCGCGAAACCCGCGACGCACTTCGCGCCGCTCGTTAACTTCTTTAACTGTGTAGAGCAGTTACTTCAATGATTCCAGGCTTTGCACGGAGTTCATCAAGCACTGAATCTGATGTTTCATCAGTTGTTGCAATCACCATCAACGCTGTTCCTGGAGTGAGTGCACGACCCACGTCCATGTCTGCAATGTTCACGTTGTGAGCGCCCAGAAGTGTTCCAACGAGTCCGATAACTCCAGGGCGGTCGTCATTGCGAACAACAAGCATGTGATCAGACGGCGGAACGTCTGTCATGTGGTCATCGACCATGACTAGACGTGCTTGGCGACGAGGACCAACGAGAGTGGCGGCAATGCTGTGCGTACCGGCGCGCAAAGTAATGAGGTTTACATAGTCACTGTTTGAGCCTGAGTTCGTGACTTTGTTTTCTTTGATGGTTACCTTCTGGGCTGCCGCAATTTGTGGTGCATTCACATAGGTAACCGCATCATCGTGGCGGGCCGAGAAGAAACCTTTCAACGCACTGAGCGTCAGAATGCGTGTGTCGTATCCAGCAATTTCACCAGTGGCAATGATCTCCAATTCAGAAATATCGCCTGCTGCTGATGAAAAGAGACGACCAAGGCGTTCTGCCAGTGGCAAGTATGGCTTCAACGTTTCATTCGCATCTGCAGCCGAAATATTGACGGCGTATGGAACGAAGTCACCAGCAAGAGCAAGAAGAATTTGGTCGGCAATGTGGTCACCAGCACGGTCCTGCGCCTCGGTTGTACTTGCACCGAGGTGTGGAGTCACAACAATTCCAGGCACCTGAAACAACGGCGACTCCGTGGTTGGCTCTTTGTCGAACACATCAAGAGCTGCACCAGCAATGACGCCATTCTTTACTGCTTCAGCAAGATCAGCTTCATTAATGATTCCACCGCGAGCAACGTTGATGATGCGAAGTGATGGCTTAGCTGTCGCGAGCATTTTTGCATCAAACAAGTTGACAGTGTCTTTGTTCTTTGGCAAATGCACGGTGATGAAATCAGAACGCTTGACCAGGTCATTAAGTTCCGCCAGATCAATGTTCATTGCGCGAGCACGTTCTTCAGAGACGAACGGGTCGAACGCAATCACCTTCATGCCAAATGCCGCAGCGCGTTGTGCCACTAATTTGCCAATACGACCAAGACCAACTACTCCGAGGGTCTTGTCGAACAACTCGACGCCTTCCCACTTGCTGCGCTCCCAGCGACCTTGCACCAAGGCTGCGTGAGCCTGAGGCACGTTGCGAGCAACTGCCAACAACATGGCCATGGTGTGTTCCGCGGCAGACACGATGTTTGACTCGGGAGCATTCGACACCATGACGCCACGACGGGTGGCTGATTCAACGTCAACATTGTCAAGACCAACACCGGCTCGTCCGACTACAACTAGGTCATCAGCGGCCGCCAGAAGAGCGTCGTCCACTTGTGTGGCAGAGCGCACGATGAGAGCGTGGGCGCCCTTGATTGCCACTTGAAGCTGTTCAGGGGTGAGTCCCACCTGCACGTCTACTTCGTGACCAGCAGCACGCAATTTGCTGAGTCCGCTTTCGGCTAATTCTTCTGACACCAAGATTCTGGACATTTGTCAATTCTTATCGCTAGCGTCGTGGTTTGTGACATGGATTGAACAATCCGTAAAGTTTCTTTCCCGATAGGACCCAAAATGAGCCATCAATTTCTCTCAGAATCATGGATTGAAGCCGCTCGCGACATCCGTCACAGGTATTCAGGCGATGTACCAGTCATTGATGTCGTTGTCCGCATCAATGTGATTACCACGAAGGTCCCATTTGGCGATGGCTCCATCTCGGCCTATATCGACACATCGAACGGCAGTCTAGAAATGGAATTGGGATCTATCGAGGAATCAGATCTCACGGTTACGACTGATTACGAAACTGCACGCAAACTTTTTGTTGAGCAAGACCCCACAGCAAGCATGCAAGCATTCATGGCCGGACGCATCAAAGTTGAAGGTGACATCACTCGCTTAATGGTGATGCAAACTTCGTTGCCTCAAACTGAAACTACAGAAGCAGTAGCCGCAGAGATAAAAGCAATCACTGCTTAAGCTTTGGCCAACGCATCGGCCGACCTATCGGTGGGTGTCAGACGAGTTGCAAGCAAGGCTGCAGCAGTTGCAGTGCCTGCTCCAAACAACAATGCGATGCCATAACTGCGAACCACTGTCGTAGATCCCACAGTCATTTCGTGTACGGAAATCATCACTGTGGAACCAAGTACTGCACCCATTTGTGACAACAACTGTTGCATTGCGCCTGCAACACCAATTGTTTCATCATCAACAGCATTAGCGACAAG
>CALPPK020000106.1 GCA_943325435.2 Bifidobacterium breve | reverse complement strand
CCAAGTTTGCGCGTTGCCCAACCCACGAGAATCTCTTCAGGGTAGACACCAGATTTGGCACCAAAGCCACCGCCAACATCTGGCGTAATGACACGGACCTGTGACTTTTCTAAACCAAAAACTTCAGCTAATCCATCACGGGCGCCGTGTGCACCTTGGCTACACGCCCACTGTGTCAGACGCGAACCATCCCACGTGGAGACGCATGAGCGCACTTCCATTGGCGCCGGAGCAACACGTTGGTTTTCAATAACCAGATCAACAACTACTTCACAATCGGCAAAAATATCGTCGTTGCTACGCGCAGCAAATGTAAGAACCACATTGGTCTCGGCATCAGGATGCAACAACACTCGATTTGAAAACGAATCGTCCATGTCGAGAACCGCTTCAAGCGGCTCGTAGTCAACAATCACTGTTTCAGCAGCATCTACACCAGATGTTTTGTCTTCACTGACAACAATTGCTACAAGGTCACCTACGTATCGAACAGTGTCGATTGCCAAATATGGAAACAGCATCGCACTGTTCATCATGCCGTTAGCTGGTCCAGCAGGCGCGATATCAATGTCGGCCGCTGTCCACACAGCACGAATGCCTGGCATTGACAACGCTTCGGATGCATCAATACCGATTAGTCGTGCGTGAGCCATTGATGAACGAACAAAAGTGAGGTGCAATGCGCCCGGCATTGGCAAGTTAGCAATGTATGTGCCCTCGCCCGTTAAGAATCGTGGGTCTTCTATTCGAACAACTCGAGTACCGAGAATGCTCACGCGGACCAACCGCCGTCTACAACAAATTCAGATCCGGTTGAGTACGCACTGTCATCACTGCCTAAATACAGAGCAAGACGTGCAACGTGAATGGGTTCTGCTTCGTAACCAAGTGGAATACGTGTACGCACTGCCTCGCGCACACCTTCGCCTGCTGCATCAAATGTTTGCAGCATTGGTGTGTCGATAATGCCGGGATGGATGGAGTTCACTCGAACACCAAAGGGTGCCAGTTCTTTTGCAACACCTTTTGTCATTCCGCGCACCGCCCACTTACTTGCGCCATATGCAAGGAAACCGGGCGTGCCATTGAGGCCAGCAACAGAAGAAATATTGACAATGCTTCCCTTGCCGCGGCTCACCATATGTTGAGCAACTGATTTCATGCCAAGGAACACGCCAGTGACGTTGATGTCCATTGTGCGAGTGAATGCAGGAAGTGTTGTATCTAGCACTGAGCCTTGCTCGAAAATGCCAGCATTGTTTACAAGGACATCGATCTGACCAAAGGTTTCGAGTATCGAAGCAACAACTGCATTCCAGTCATCTTCACTGGTTACATCGTGATGCAAGAAGACACACTTGGAACCATCTGGTGAGAGACGTTTTGCAGTCTCTTGACCCACAGAATCCAGAACGTCAGTAATTACAACTCGAGCTCCTTCATCAATAAAGAGTTGCGCTTCAGACGCACCCATTCCACGTGCTCCACCAGTAATCAGTGCGACTTTGCCTTCAAGACGAGATTTTCCCATAAGGGAAATAGTACTCGCCGACTTGTCCAAGCCTTTAGTGAACGATTCCGGCCTTATCGTCCGACCGAATTTGCAACACCAGGCGCACTGCCACCACTACTAGCAATGAGGCAAACAGCACATTCGAGACCGTGTCAGACATACGGGCCGAGATCCAGCCACCGACAATGGCAGACGGAATTCCCGAGAGCCCCACTGTGGTCGCGGCTCGCAAGTCCACATTTTTCTTTGTGCGATTTCGATATGTACCCATAATTGAAGTGGGAATGATGACCAAGACAGAAGTTCCCTTTGCCATTGCCGCAGGCAAATGCAACAACATCATCATCGCTGGCACCATGATGACCCCACCTCCGACGCCGAGTAATCCAGCGAGAATTCCAGTCGCAACACCAATGCCAATTAAGGCGACAATACTGCCGATGGTTAAGACTCCCCTAGTTCCAGAATCAATCGGGAGAAATAGTCGCACAGCCGTAACAAGAAGAATTCCAGCAAAGGCAATTGCTAGAACTCGGTGCGGCAGTATGTGTAGCAACTTCGTACCAAGAACTGCACCAACAAGTGCACCGACGGCAAGGCACAAACCAACACGAAAATCAACGTGATCGTGACTCCAGTACGAAACAAGTGATGCAGCCGAAATAGGCAGCACTGCAGCCAATGAGGTGCCGTGGGCAATGCGCTGATCCATCTTTGCAATCAGCACCAAGCCAGGCACAATAAGGATTCCCCCACCGACGCCAAACATTCCTGACAAGAAACCAGCAGCAATTCCCACAAGGGCTACGGTGAGTAATGGTGTTGCTTGTGGCTGTTGAATTGAACTTGATTGAGGCTGCGACATTGATATCTCCTCATAGATATTCGCACATCTCAGTGCGCTTCGTAAGTTTCTCAGAATGAGGAACAGGCCCTATTTTCTAGGGCTCATCATTGCATCAGTTTTTCTCTCTGCATGTGCCACTTTCTCAGCTAAACCCCCAAGCACAAATTCAACTGTCGAATCACTTGTAACTCAGATTGCATCCCATTGCACAGACTTAGATGCGCCCGAACTCGGTGAAGGAAAAATGTGCGTCGACAATGGTTTCAGAATAAAGGCTGATGACTTTTCATTTTCTAATTGGGGACGATCCACAGAGGCTGATGCCAACGTCACCATCCAAACTCTGATTGATTTGTTCGGTCACAGTGCTGTCTGCGTCGATGGACTATCCACCGAATGCGTGATGCGTCCGACGACCGTACAAAAACTTGTGGAATGGAATAACGCGCTTTCAGGCGGAAGATGCGAAGGCCTAGCAACACTGAGCACACGATTCCTTTTAAAACTCGATAACCCAACGACCTTCAACCCAGATGCAACACAGGTAGCTGACTTGCAGCGCGGGAATCAAATACTCGAGTCCGCAATTGTCTATTGGTGGGCTACACAGTTTCTTTCCGAAGTTTCTGACCGAGCAACGACATCTCGCACGAAATCTCCACTGCAATTAGTTGACGACCTCATCCAGGGCTTAGCTAATGGAGTTGGGTACACGGTTGGGTTGTACTTCGGCTCCTCTGGCCATGCTGTTACTCCGTTCGCAGTGACACGTCGAGGAAAAGACTTCATCATCCATGTGTATGACAACAATTTTCCTGGCGTACGCAAGGAGATAGTCGTTAATGGAACCACAAACTCCTGGACCTACTCCGCAGCACGCGCTCAGCCAGACGGAAGCAACATTGATTGGACCGGCGCGATGGGGAAATTGGAACTCACGCCGATGTCGTCTCGCAAGGGCCCATTTAAATGTTCCTTCTGTTCCACCTCTACAACCGCAACCGACACCGTGCTCACCATTGCATCGCGTGATCCGGCCGCTGCCGGCTACACATTCATTACGACGCGCGACGGACAACGCATTGAGGCTTCACCAGATGGTGTGATCAACACAATTGTGGGTTCAACCTATGCCGTCAGCAAAGGTTTAGGTGGAGGTCTAGTCACAATTCATATTCCCAATACCGTTACCGATTTTGATGTTGAAATGCGACGAGGATCATCGGTCATACCCGCAGCGGACGTAGTGGTTGCAATTCAACGGCCGTTGGCAGCGAATATTCAAGTCTCTGGTGACCTTGCCCACACTGTTGTCGGTTCGCCATCAAAGAGCACAACGCTGATTGCAGTGCGATCCGATTCCACGTCGGTATCTGCACCATCAGAAAATTCAGCAAGACTCAGCATTGCTTCTGGCGGTCAACTCTCGCGTACAGAATTACCTCGTGGGCACACACTTCTGATTCATCAAATTGAGGACAACGCAATTGAAGTCGCAATCAAAGGTGAAAACGGCACTGAGATCACCTCCACGTCACTCAATGCATCTGAAAACTCTGCAGCAACTGAAGTAACACTTGCCATTAACGAATTGGGGGCAATCGTTGTAACAACCACAGACGTTGAACCAGTACCAGTTCGCGTGCCAGGCACAATCAATTTCACCCCAGGAAAAAAGAAACCGCCGTCACCGACAACTACCACTGACCCAGCAAGTATCGAAGTTGCGTTGCCTGGATAAGCAACAATCAGTTATTGAAACTGTGAAGCAATATTGGCCCAAATCGAGCCGTACGCATCAAGACGTTGAGCAGCGCTACCACCCAATGTGAAGTCTGGAACACACACTTCGTCGAAACCCAGATCAACGTATTGACCAATCGCATCAACGATCTGTGAAGTTGTACCAACAATGGAACGTTCCATTGGAACTTTTGTCTTCAAGCTTTCAGCTGATGCTTCATCTGGAGTAACAAAAAAGAGAGCCTGCACAGATTTGCGCATCGTGTTGATATCGCGACCTTCTTTGTCACAGGCCTCGCGCAATTTTTGCATGACTTGACCGGCGCCTTCAGGAGGTCCCCACGTATTCCACTCTTGAGCGAAACGTGCGGTGAGACGCAACATTCGCGGTCCACCTGTTCCGACAAGAATTGGCAACGTTGATTGCACCGGCTTTGGTTCACAAGGAGCATCAATGATTGTGAAATGTTTACCAGCAAACGAGACACGGTCTTCTGACAACATGCGCGATGTGATTTCAATTGCTTCCGCAAATCTGTCAACTCGATCTTTGTTTCCAAAGAGCTCGATACCAAACGCGGTGTGCTCGTTGATTTGCCAACCTGCACCCATTCCCAAAACGAATCGACCATTACTGATGCGATCGATCGTGGCGGCACGATTTGCAATCAACGCTGGATGATTCATAGTGGTTGGAGTCACTAATGATCCGAGACGAATGCGTGACGTAGTAACAGCGAGCGCAGACAAGATGCTGAAACACTCGTGCATGTCACCGCCAATGGTTTCGCCATCAGCAGTATTCGGCATGTAATGGTCGGCGTACCACAGGCCATCCCAGCCCATGTTTTCTATTTCTGTAGCGAGGTCACGAACTTCAGTCCATGGACGTTCGCTATTTGGCCAGATTGAAAATTTCATTGATGGCTAATGAATCAGGATGGGCCACTGAACATACCGCGGTATGTCTCTGGCTTTCCTGGAGACTCTTCACCTTCGTAGCGGTTGATCTCTGAGCGAGCAACAACGCTCCAGTGCACTTCGTCTGGACCATCGGCCAAACGCAATGTGCGCTGGCTTGCGTACATACGAGACAACGGAGACCATTGTGAAACACCAGTTGCACCGTGCATTTGAATTGCTTCGTCGATGATGGCGCACACGCGAATGGGCACCATTGCCTTGATTGCGCTTACCCAAATACGAGCTTCTGCGTTACCCATTGTGTCCATTGCCTTTGCAGCACGAAGAACCATGAGACGGCATGCTTCGATTTCGATACGTGCCTTTGCAATTACTTCTGGGTTCTTACCCAAACGAACAATTGGCTTACCGTAAGCTTCACGAGTAAGTCCACGACGAATCATGAGCTCAAGCGCGCGCTCT
>CALPPK020000105.1 GCA_943325435.2 Bifidobacterium breve | reverse complement strand
TTTTTCTCACGTGATTAACAATCAGGAAGGTCAGCTATGAAATGCCCCAACTGTTCCATCAACCTTGTGATGTCAGATCGTCAAGGAATTGAGATTGACTACTGTCCAGATTGCCGGGGCGTGTGACTCGACCGCGGTGAGTTAGACAAAATTATTGAGCGCGCGAACAACGAAGTGTCATCTTCCAGTGGAAGCCAAGCGCGCTCATCGCGTCGCGACGACAGTGATGAAATTGAGCGCACTCAGCTGATGAAGTCACCAAAGAAAAAGAAAATGTCGGGCATGCTAGGTGATCTTTTCGAGTTCTAAAGTCTGCTGTTTGCTAATCTCTCTAATGAGAGATCACCATCATCGTGCGATCTACGAGTTCAAAGTACATGTTCGCCCATCGTTCATTGCCGATGTGACTCACGGCCGTATCGTCAACGATTCGCCCAAGTGCAACTGCTTGAAGCATCACCGCTGCTGCTCGAGTATCAAGATCTTGACGAAAGAGTCCTTTATCTTGAGCCGCTTGAATTGTTGCTTCCCATTTATCGGTGACCGTTTCCTGCATCTCTGCGACGGTAGCGGCGAGTCCAGGCCTGCTCGATGCAAGAGCAAAAGTGTGCGCGCGGCGCAGTCGGAATACTGCAGGAATCGTGCTGAAGGTTTCGAAATATTCCCGCACTTCTTTTCGGAATGACTCGTTGTCCGTCGACCGCTCCACCAGTTCATCGGCTAGGTTCTGAAAACGGTTTAATTCTTGACGAAAGGTCTCGACTAGGGCCGCTTCAATGAGCCCATCAACATCGGGAAAATGCCTGTACAACGTGGCACGACTCACTTCTGCCCCATCGAGAACACTTTGAACGTTGAAGCGATCAAATCCGTCTTCAGCTAACACCGCGGTTGCACAAGTGAGGATCTTTTCCCGCGTTGACACCCCCTCAGGGGCCTTGGAAAGGCGTTGGCGACGAGACATTGATCGCATCGTATCGGTCATATTGTTGAGACATGATGTATCTACAATATGTATAGTATTGAGATACATCACATTCAACCAAGCAGGCCGCACAGTCCTTGCTGTTCAAAAGAGGTGAACATGGTCGATTTCATCACCACACTGCCCATCGTCTTGTTGACGTTGGCACTCATTCCTGTCGCAGTATCCCGACAGAAAAGGGGTGCAATTGGCCTCTCCAAGCGGCGCCACATTGCTATTCGAATATCGGCAATAGGAATTGTGCTCACCATGTTTGGAGCTTTCTCTTCAGTGGCTCAGGCCGATGACACCACTTGGACATCACGAACATCAGCAGCAGATAACGAATGGAATTCAGTCACCTGGGGCAACGGACTATTCGTCGCTGTTTCAGATACCGGCACTGGAAACAGAGTGATGACAAGTCCTGACGGCATCACTTGGACATCACGAACTTCAGCAGCAGATAACGAATGGAATTCGGTCACCTGGGGTGGGCCCACAGGACAAGAAAAATTCGTCGCTGTTTCAGATACCGGCACCGCAAACAGAGTCATGACAAGTCCTGACGGCATCACCTGGACATCACGAATCCCAGCCACTGATTCTGAGTGGAATTCAGTCACCTGGGGCAATGGACTATTCGTTGCCGTTGCCGACTTTCCTCTCGACAGAGTCATGACGAGCCCCGACGGCATCACCTGGACATCGCAAACCGCAGCAGTTAAAGACTGGTATTCAGTCGTATGGGGTAACGGAAAGTTCGTCGCTGTCGGCTCCTCAGTTACTTTTTCCGGCGCCCCTGTGTATCGAGGTGAAATCATGACAAGTCCTGACGGCATCACCTGGACGGCACAAACTTCAACGGCAAGCGACACCTGGCGCTCCGTGGCATATGCAAACGGCATCTTTGTTGCCGTGTCAGCAACCGGCGTTGTGAAGACGAGCCCTGACGGCACTAACTGGACATCACAAACCCCGGCCGTAAATAACCCATGGAATTCAGTCACTTGGGGCGGACTCGCAGGACAAGAAAAATTCGTCGCTGTTTCCTGTTGTGGAGTTGGAAACAGAGCAATGACGAGTCCAGACGGCATCACCTGGACGGCACAAAATTCAACAGTCAGCAACCGATGGAATTCAGTCATTTGGGGTGGATCTACGGGACAAGAAAAATTCGTCGCTGTTTCCGAAACCGGCACCGCGAATAGAGTCATGACCTTGGCAACCACAACCATAGGAGCAACGACGACGACCGCAGCTGTGACAACAACAACCACAGCTGCAGCATCAGCGACAGTCACTACTTTGGCTCCAACTGCGACAACAACAACCGTTGCAACGACAACAACAACCATTGCCACAACCAAAAAGGTGGAGAAGTCCGAGTCCCTTCCGGCCACCGGCGGCAACTCAGCAACTGTTGTTGTGATCGGGCTTTTCTTTACAGTCGCTGGATTCGTTCTCCTGAGTCGCCGCAAAATCAGTTGATAGGAGTTCGTCCATCCTCCAAGATGATCGCAGCAATGAGCAAGAATGCATTTCATGAAACGGCGATTTGTTCAGGTGGATGTCTTTGGAGAAACTCCATATCGCGGAAATCCACTCGCAGTTGTAATCGATGCAGAAGGTTTAACAACAACCGATATGCAAAAATTTGCAAAGTGGACGAACTTGTCAGAGACAACGTTCCTTTTACCTCCCACGCACACTTGCGCCGACTACAAAGTAAGAATCTTCACGCCGACTAATGAGCTCCCCTTCGCAGGCCATCCCACTCTCGGCTCTTCACATGCATGGCTCGCAAATGGTGGTATGCCGAAAAGTGAAGACTTTGTTGTGCAGGAATGCGGAGTTGGCCTTGTCACTGTGCGTCGTGATGGCAACTTACTTTCGTTTGCAGCACCTCCATTGCTTAGAAGCGGTGCGGTAGACGAAGCATTAATATATGAAGCATCAATGTCGCTTGGTATTACCCGTGATTCCATCATCGACGCAGCATGGATTGACAACGGACCAGGCTGGTTGGGAATTCTTCTCGCTTCAGCAGAAGAAGTACTCGCCATTCAACCCACTGCAATGAAACTCACACTGGGAGTCGTCGGAGCACATTCACCGCAATCAAAATTTGCGTATGAGGTACGTGCCTTTTATTCATCAAATGGAATCACGTTTGAGGATCCGGTAACTGGCAGTCTGAACGCATCACTTGCCCAATGGTTGATTGGTTTAGGTCGTTTCTCCGCTCCTTACCTTGCCTCTCAAGGAACCGCGATTGGATATGCAGGTGTCGTCCATGTGGAAGCCGATGCTTCACATGACATTTGGATCGGGGGCGATGTTGTCACTTGCATTGCTGGTGACGTTGAATTGTGAGGTAAGTATCTCAGGGGGCGATGGTGAGGCGTGCAATGCGTTCGCCTTCGAGTTGGAACTCATAAGACAAATCAACTTGCCCACCAGGAAAATTTCCTTCTAAGCGGTTCGTCACTCGCCAACAATTTGTAGTGATTTCCTCAGCAGAAATCACCGTGCGAGTGTACGTGTACTCCGACCCAGCTTTTCGTAGAAATGTTTCGACGCCTTCAATACCCTCGTAGGTACGACCATCATCAATCACTCTTGCATCGAGTGTGAACTGTGCGAGAGCAGCGGCGACATCTTTACGGTCGTGCGCTGCCTGATACATCGTGATGGCATTTGGAATCTCTCTGCTTCGACGGCGTAACTCATCACGCAGAGACTCCAGATACGGCAAACTCCGCAAGTCTTTGGCCCGATTGGCCTTCATCTTCGACTCAATCACATCGTCGAGCGAAGCAGCCGAGATCACGAGGCCCGGCTCCAGCTGCGCAAGAACGGCGCTCGCATTCCACTGCTCGTATCCGTTCAGCGGTCCAGCAGGGGAAAAGACCAAATCAACGTCTCCGAGATTGGTCGTGAGATTCAACATGTTCGGCATGTTCTTGATGAAACCTGCATCGATCTTCGTGCGTACCGGACCGTTACTGGTGCGTATTGCCGCGCCTAATCGATTCAAAGCACGCGCCAAACGCTCGAGGTTGTCATCATCCCGAGACGGGAGAAGATCGATGTCTTCTGTCGGCAATGGAGACCCGTGAACGATTGCAGCAAATCCACCGAGGACGACGTATTTCACGCCCTCGTCGTTCAAGATGCGACAGATTCCGACAGGGTCGAACGTCATCTTCCCAATGGCCTGTCGACAATCTTCACGGTGTCGCGGATCTTCATGAACGTATTGGCTACATCAACCATGTGACGCACGCGATCCTCAACGCTCATCCTGAGTTGGCTCCGAATCTGACTCACATCGACACCACGCTCGTCTTCGTTCGTATTTTTCCAGGTATCCACAGTTTTAGTGTACGCCTCTAATGTCACCCGTTCTTCACTCATCCAGATCTTCCACGGACTCTTGACGAGTAAGCAACATCGCCAATCGATCTGTTGCTCGTCGCGTACGAATACCGAATCGTTGCGCCAAATAGTTGGCAATTATTGCTGTTGCAATTCCTGCAACCCCGGCGGCTTGAGACTCCCACACATCAGTCGCGACGTACACCCCGCTGACCGCTAGAGCCAACAATGCGTTTGGTGTACTGATCAACAAAATTTCTGGCACCTCATCTTTAATGACCGAGACCAGCACTCCACCACCAACAGCCGAGACCACGCCAACAAACACTGCTGAAACAATCGGTAAGTCAGCACGCAGTGCATACGCCGTTCCGGTTACTGCAAACAGTCCAAGCGCTACCGAATTCAATAGTGCAACCAATTTATGGGCGCTGGAAATTCGCCGTCCGAATAGTAATGCAAGACCGATGCCCGCAAGCACGGTGACGAGATACCACGGAGTGCGCAAACTTTCTACAGGAGTGTTTCCGAGCAAGATGTCACGAATGAATCCGCCGCCTAAGCCCATCAGCACCGCAAATGTTGAAAGGCCTACGATGTCCCAGTGGCGTTCATCGTCAGAAGATGCATGCAACGCTCCGACTACAGCGTTTACTCCCACTGTCACCAATGCAAGCCATAGAGGAGTCTGATTGGCAAGGTCGGGAAGAATGTCTTTCATACAAGAAGTATTGTCTAACCAAGGCCTCTATAGAAGGTGATTGCAGCGAATTTTTCCCTGTAACCGAGCAGAACACTTCTCGCATACATTGCGCATCTTCAACATTTGTTCATGCTTCCTTAGACCACATGGAGTCAATAAAGCGCTGATCTTCATCAAAGAGCCAGCATTCGCGCAACTGCTCATCTTGCACTCGATAGAGAAGTACACGCTTCACACGTCGAGCTGGATCGCCAAGGTCTTCAATAGCAATCAACGCACCAAGCGCCTCGCCAACAAGAACGTCTTCAACATCAATCAACTTGCGCGCAGTACGCACTGACGCCTGAGCGAGAACAGTGAACGCAGCGTCACGCCCGCGATGAGTTCCGGCGAGCGAACTATCCCCCGTAATGCAGTTCAATGTCTTCGTGGTACGAGGCCAACAC
>CALPPK020000104.1 GCA_943325435.2 Bifidobacterium breve | reverse complement strand
TCACCTTTCGATGAGGAGGCACCGTGCGCTTGTCACCCCGGTTGCCGGACCAATTGGTCTCTCTTAATGTGAGATTGAGACTAGCGGTGTTCGGCGTCGTTAGCGAGGTGTTTTGGCAGGCCAACAATGTCGGTGAAGTCATCGAAGGCCGTAATGGTCGAAAGATGGTCTCTCAGAGTGCCGAATGACTGCAATCTCTCGTACGCCTCGCCCAGTGCTTTTGTGGCCGACAGAAGACCCGACAATGGCGACACGATGAGCGTGAACCCTCTGTCAGCCAATTCAGAAGGGGTCAACAGTGGCGTCTTTCCTTTTTCCACCATGTTGGCCACCAAAACGACATCTGGCAACGCCGCAGCGATCTCATCCAACTCGTTCACTGATTGCGGTGCCTCTACGAAAACAGCATCTACCCCGAGGTCTCGGGCCATACGCCCTCTCTCCAAAGCATCCTTCAACCCGTTTACCGCACGAGCATCAGTTCTGGCTGTAAGAAAAATGTCAGAACGCGTATTCACTACTGTCCTCAGTTTTACCAACCACTCTTCAGTTGGCACTACTTGTTTCCCATCCATGTGTCCGCACTTCTTTGGCCACACCTGATCTTCAAGAAACATTCCGCTCGCGCCCGCTGTTTCCCAGAGCTCGGTCGTTATCTGAACATCATGTATATCGCCATAGCCCGTATCGGCATCGACAACAACACACAGTTCAGGAGCAGCTGCACATACACGCCTTGCAACGTCAGCCATATTTGCCTGATCAACAATGCCGATATCTGGTTCACCCAAGAGTGTTCCGGCCACAGCAAAACCCGAGACAAAAACAGTATGAAAACCAGCACGTTGCGCGAGAAGCGCAGATAACGGATCCCACACGCCAGGCATCAATATTGATTCACCGCCAGCAAGACGCGAACGTAATGATGCAGCGTGAGTCACTTAGCGCCGAGTGTGTCTATCGCGTGTTGCTTCAATCGCTTGTAATCAACTTTGCCATTCGGTGCGCGACCAATCGTTGAAACAACAACCACATTACGAGGCGCCTTGTAAGCAGCAAGCCGAGCCTTCACGTGAGCAGACAACACTTCAAGAGTTGGTGTCTCGCCAGGTTCAGCTTCTACGACCACACAAATTGTTTCACCGAAGCGTGTATCTGGAATACCCACAGCAACCGCATCACGAACTGACGAATGAGTCTTCACCATTTCTTCTACTTCTTCGGGGAAGACCTTTTCTCCACCAGTGTTGATGCATACAGAACCACGTCCGAGAAGGTGCAATGTGCCGTCTTCATTAACCTCGGCCCAATCGCCAGGCACTGTCCAACGTCGCCCTTCGAACATGCGGAATGTTTGCGCTGACTTGACTTCATCTTTGTAGTAACCAACCGGAATAGCACCGCCAACTGCTACCAAACCGCTCTCGCCAGAGCCGGGCTGAACACGCTTCCCATCCTCTGTGAAAACAACACAGTTTGGACCAAGTGCAAACTGTGCAGTCTTTGGTGCTGCTCCTTTGGCTGCAACTGACATTCCCATGCCAACTGCTTCAGAGGATCCAAAGCTGTCCGTGATGAGCATCTGCGGAATGTGTTCAAGAAGAGCGTTCTTGTTCTCTTGGCTCCACATGACACCAGACGACCCCATCTGCACGACACTAGAAAGATTCCAACGTGTTGGGTTTGCATCAAGTGATTCCAGCATCGGACCTGCAAAAGCCTGACCCACGATCACAATTGAATTGACGGCTCGGTCTTGCACTGTTTGCCATAACAACGCTGGATCGAAATTTCGATTCGGCATCGTGACGATGCAGCCGCCCATTGCAAGAGTGATGAATGCAGAGAACTGTCCGGTGCCGTGCATCAATGGGCACGCGACAAGTGCGCGCAGACCAACACCGCCTGGCTGGACACGACCGATGATTTCATCCATGGTTTCACCGGGGGCGACGCCAGTAATTGCGTTACCGCCTCGCCCAAGGACCTGCAGTAAGTCTTCTTGGCGCCACATAACACCCTTCGGCATGCCTGTAGTTCCGCCTGTATACAAAAAGAGCATGTCGTCATCTGACAACGGAGTCGGCGGAACAATGTCTGCGACAGTTTTTGACACCACTGTGTTGTAATCAACTGCCCACGACGGCAGAGCTGTTCCTGATTCATCCGGAACCATGTACCAACGCTTCACTTTCGGCAGTGCAGGCCGTACTTGCGCACACAAATCCGCAAAGACAGCATGGAACACCACAGCTTCTGCATCAGAGTTATCAAACAGATACGTGATCTCTTCAGGACCGTATCGATAGTTCGTGTTCACCGGAACAAAACCCGCCAGGTATGAGGCGAATGTTGACTCAAGGTATTCAGGACAGTTGTAGAGGTAGTGCGCAACCTTTGCTTGGCTACCCATTCCGGCTGCCAACATGTCAGCTGCCAATGCATTAGACCGCTGATGAAAATCGCCCCACGAATACACAACATCGCCGAACATCTGTGCCGGGCGCGCTGGGTCTGCCTTCGCAATCCCCTTCCACATCACTCCGTAGTTCCAAGTCACCATCTCATTACCCCCCAAGGTTTGATTTGCTTCACAGAACCGTAGCAAGTCATCTAGGTCTCCCTATGAGCGGGTTATTGCGCCTACGATTCTGGCGTGCGGACATTGACCAAGAAGGAAATTGAGAACCTCTTGGATACATACGACCATGACCCCACAGGCAGCCTGTGCAAGGCAATCGGATCTCTTCTCGATGTTGACTGCCCTACATGGGAGTCAATGACGAAACTTCTGCCAGCTCGGTACACCGCTACCGGATCACTCGCGCGTCGCGAGACAACAGCCATGGACGACCTTGTCAAACAACTTGTTGAACACCGCACTCTATAGAAGCGACAGAGCTCCGTTTTCTAGCCCTTGAATAATGTGCCGAGTGGCCATCACTTCAAACATCTTGTCTCCACGTTCTGTGCGCCCAACAATCTGTGATGCGATAACAGCCATAACAAGACCTGAAATGGCTTCTCTGCGGTAATGATCCTTTACCCATTCATGATTAATGGAGTGTCCGAAGGATTCAATTCCGGCGATATACAAATCAACAAGTTCCCACTCGTGCTTACGTCTGTCATCTGGCAATAGTCCAGCCCCGATGAAATAAGCAAGGTCACCAATCCCGTTTCCGTGGCCAGGTGTTTGCCAATCAACTACCGCACATGGCACGCCATCATCAGTGGTTGCAAACATCAAGTTGTCGAGTCGGTAGTCACCATGCGTCACAGTGAACGGTTCGTCTTTTGCGGCTACATACGCAGGAATCAAACTCTCAAGTTGATTTACAAAGTCGAGTCCATCTTGGCCTGTCTCAGCCAAAATAGCGTCGTTGTAAATTCCCAAGAATCCCGGCTTGAACAATGAATAGAGCCCGTGCAAGCGAGCCCCATCTTCTGCATCGCGTCGCTGCAGCCAGTCGATGTTGAAAAGCGTTGGGTCGTTCCAGCGTGGGCCGTGCAAACGACTCAGTTCCGTCACTGCTAGTCGCGCCTCTCCAATTGTGCAGCCCCTGATTTGATCGCCTTGTTCAGACGGGGACATGTCCTCCAGAACAATTGCAATATCGCCCCCGGCTTCATTCCAATCTGCGAAGTAGCAGTGCGGAATCCGAACATCAAGAGATGATGCCACTTCGTTATAGAACTTAACTTCGCGCTCGTAGTTACGAAGCCCGATACCTGTTGCTCGACTTGTGGGATCTGGTGACGCCATCTTCACAACGACAGATGCAGGAACAGAAGCGTCGTCTGAGGTCAGAGCAAAACGCAAGTTCATGCCGACTTGACCCTCACCGATACGTTTAGCGGGGCTTGCAGAAATATCTGCGCCGAACACCTCCCGCCAAAACTCAGTATCGATGCTGTCTTCGGTGTATTCCCTGTGCCCCACGACACCTACCGTAGTCGCTAATTCTGGTGCCGATAGTGTTGCAATTGCATGATGCGCAAATTGCTATCTCCCCGTTGGATCCTTATTCATGTCGGCGTTGGTTCACTTATCTTCCTCATGGTGAATCTTGGATTTTGGCAACTGAATCGACTCAATCAAAAGCGAGATTTCAATTCAGTTCTTAGCGCACACTCATCAACCCCAGTTCAATCACTGGACAAAGCAGTGCCAGGAAAATGGGACAAAACAACCAGTGAGTGGATACGGGTAAGCGTTACTGGCTCGTACGATTCTTCGAAAGCCGTCACGATCATCAATCGTTCGCAAGACGGAACAGCCGGTTACAACTCCGTGGTGCCGTTTACATCCGTCAACAACAGAACAATCCTTGTAAACAGAGGCTTCGTTCCACTCGTAATGGAATCTCCTACTGCCCCGACTGGTGAAATTGAAATAATTGGGTACCTTCGCGCTTCACAGACTCGGTCAGTGCTCGGCCCCATTGATTCTAAGGAAGTTGGCAATACGGAATTTCAACGTCTTGATATTCCGCTGATTTCAGTTCACGTTGGCAAAACCGTCGAGCCAATGTTCCTACAACTCATTACGGAATCGCCCGCTAGCGCTTCTCAATGGCCCGCCAAGGTGGCACTCCCATCACTTGACGAAGGTACGCATTTTTCATATGCGATGCAATGGTTCTTCTTTTGTTTGGTGGCACTCACTGCTTGGATAGTTGTTGTGCGCCGAAAAATTGGCCTGGTTAATGCTTTAGCTCAAGAGCAAACATCCGCCTGAACTGCTCCACAACATCAGGGCTCTTGTGAGCCGGGCTCAATGTTCGGTACACGGTGTCAACATTGACAGCTAGTCGTCCGAATTCTCCCCATTTTTCAAAACCATTCAAAGCAATGTCACGCGCTGCATCCCATGCATCCATACCGCCGTTGTATCGCTCGGTTGCTTCGCTCTGCACAAACGAGAGATAGTCACGAATCGCTGTAACTCCGGCTTTGTCAGTTAATGGGCCATGTCCTGGAACAATGTGATCAACGTCCGATGCACAAATGAGATCACATGCAGCGATCCAGTTATCTAGAGGACCTACCCATACGACTGGGGTACCACCGATAAACAAGATGTCGCCGGTGTAGACAGTCTTTGCATCTGGGACAAAGACCAATGTGTCACCTTGCGTGTGAGCAGGTCCAACTTCAACCAATTCAATTGCACGGCCGCCGACTTCACAGCTGTATTTTCCGGAGAAAGTAGTGGTGGGAAGCACAGGATTTATACCCTCAAAATCAAACTCACCAAAGAAATGTCGGAACAGATCCCCAATCTCTCCCGGTGCGCTATTCAGTGCAGCCAGCATTGCTGGAGGAACTTCTGACATCTCGTGAGCTGTAGCTTGCGACGCAATGATGTTTGCTCCGACAACTAACTCGTTTCCATAGCAGTGATCGCCGTTTGCATGTGTATTAACCACAGTTGTTATGGGCGCACCGTGCGTAATGGACACCATCGAATCAAGCATGCGTTGTGTAATTTT
>CALPPK020000103.1 GCA_943325435.2 Bifidobacterium breve | reverse complement strand
GGACTCCTTACTGGAGGTAAATGGTCGATGGCCGGTGCACCACAGAATTATCTCGCCGTTATAAAGGTGATTGGCATTGGCGGAGGCGGCGTTAACGCTGTCAACCGCATGATCGATGCTGGTCTTCGCGGCGTTGAATTTGTCGCAATTAACACAGACGCTCAAGCCCTTCTTATGAGCGACGCTGACGTCAAGCTCGATATTGGCCGAGACCTCACTCGTGGTCTAGGCGCGGGTTCTGACCCAGATGTCGGTCGCGCAGCTGCCGAAGCGCATCGTGAAGAAATTGAAGAACTCATCAATGGTTCAGACATGGTTTTCATTACCGCAGGTGAAGGTGGAGGTACCGGTACAGGTGCTGCTCCAGTTATTGCCGAAATCGCAAAGTCGCTCGGTGCTCTCACCATTGGTGTCGTCACTCGTCCGTTCCAGTTCGAAGGACGCCGCCGTGCTGTTCAGGCAGACAACGGAATTCAGCGATTGAAGGAAAAAGTCGACACTCTGATCGTTATTCCGAACGACCGCCTGTTGACCGTTGCAAACGACAAAACATCACTTGTTAACGCATTCAAGATGGCAGACGAGATCTTGTTGCAAGGTGTTGCAGGTATTACAAACCTGATTACGACTCCTGGTCTCATCAACACTGACTTCGCAGACGTAAAGATGATTCTCACCAGCGCAGGTTCTGCTCTTATGGGTATCGGTATCGCCAGCGGAGACAATCGTGCTGTTGTTGCAGCAAAAGACGCTATTTCAAGCCCAATGCTCGAAGCAGCTATCGATGGTGCTCGTGGCATTTTGCTCAACATCACAGGTCCATCCAGCATGGGGCTTTTCGAAGTCAATGCCGCCGCCGAAGTTGTTCACGGTGTTGCTCATCAAGATGCAAACATCATCTTCGGAACAGTTATTGATGATGAAATGGGTGACGAAATTAAGGTCACTGTTATCGCAGCTGGCTTTGAACGTTGGGATGCAGGTTCAAGTGGTTCGTCCATTGGCACTCGCACAGCAACACGTCCGGCGGATTCGCGTCCGTCAACTAGCAACGTGCGTGACATTTTCTCTGATAGCGATCCGTTGTCAGACGATGATGACGACTTCGACGTTCCGTCTTTCCTGAAATAGACCTTCACACATGATCGACGCCAAAGAGGTGGCCGATCGAGTTGCGCATGTTCGTTCAGAGATCACTAATGCTGGTGGTTCTGAGGTTTCTCTCATTGCCGTCACAAAATCTTTTGGAATAGATGCACTTCGTGCCGCCTCGAACGCAGGTTGTGAAGGGGTGGGCGAGAACTATGCCCAAGAGTTGCTGGAAAAGGTAACTGTCGGTCTTCCGTTGATTGATGTCCACTTCATTGGTGCATTGCAGTCAAACAAAGTGCGTTCCTTAGCGGGGCACGTTGCGTTGTGGCAGTCGGTTGATAGGGATTCAGTTGTCGATGAATTAGGTCGTCGGGCTCCCGGGGCATCAATCCTGATTCAGGTAGATACGACGCAGGAGCCATCAAAAGGCGGGGTGACGCCAGCACTGCTAGACACTCTGAGATCGCGAGCCGAGGCCCGAGGTCTGATTGTCAAGGGGTTGATGACAATTGGCCCGACCGACGGGACACCGCAGGAATGTGAAAAATCCTTTGAAATGTTGCGCCTTTTGGTCAATGAACAAGGGCTATCGGTCTGTTCTATGGGTATGTCTGCTGACTATCGAATTGCTGTCGCGTGCGGATCCACAATGGTCAGGGTGGGAAGTGGACTCTTTGGAGACCGAGTGCGTGTCTCTTAGTAGACGTGTCCCACATCTGCTATTCGAAGTGCATTAGCCTCTGAATATGTCATTTTTCCGCCGTGCAATGGATTACCTCGGTCTGAGTGGGGAAGAAGCCTACGACGACTACGACATGTCGATGGAGTACGAACGACCACAACGTGTCGCACGGCCCGCACCTGACCAAGGTCGTCGTTCTAATTTTGATCCTGAGTACTCGTCTGAGACACAACGTCCTGCCGCGCGTCCTATGCGCGTTGACGACACTGGTGCAGCACGTCGCCCTGACGACTCTGGTTTGCAAGTGCGACCTGTTGGCACTGCACGTACATCTCCGACAGTGCGGACAATTCCTACAGCTGGTGAAACTGTCACGGTTCGCCCTCGCAACTTTAATCAAGCACAAGAAATTGCTGACCACTTCAAAGATGGCGTTCCAGTAATTGTGAATCTTGAAGGTGCTGATCGTGAAATGGCACGTCGCATTATCGACTTCGCAAGTGGAATGTGTTACGCACTCAGCGGCACAATGGAAAAAGTAGGCAGTGGCGTCTACTTGTTAAAGCCTGCTGTGAGTTTCGACTCACCTCGCTACTAGAGGCTAATCATGGGACTCATCTGTGCGATTGCTGATATCTATGTATTGATTGTGATTGCTCGCACCATTTCAACTTGGTTTCCGATTTCATCAGGCAGTCCTTTTCTCCCTGTCGTTGATTTCATCTACAAGGCCACGGAGCCGGTATTTGCCCCCATTCGTCGTGTACTTCCCACCATGGGGCCGTTTGATTTCACACCACTGGTGGTTCTCATTGGCGTTCAAGTCATCGCACGAATCCTTGGGTGCTAAGCCCCTTACGCCTCTAGCCTTACTGCGTGACGTATCCAAAGGTTGAATCCCAGCCGAACTTTCCTCAATTGGAAGAAGGCGTTCTGGCACGTTGGGAACGTGACCAGACTTTTGCAAAGAGCCTTGCGGCGCGACCAGTTGGTACAAATGGTGACAACGAGTTCATTTTCTACGATGGTCCACCCTTTGCAAATGGAATGCCGCACTATGGTCACTTACTTACAGGCTTTGTAAAAGACGCTGTCCCTCGTTATCAAACGATGCGCGGCCGTCACGTTGATCGTCGATTCGGTTGGGATTGCCATGGCCTGCCTGCAGAAGTAGAAGCTGAAAAAGAATTAGGTATCGCCGGACATCCTGCAATTGCCGCATTCGGAATTGACAAATTCAATGATGCGTGTCGCACAAGCGTGTTGCGTTACACCGATGAATGGCAGCGATATGTCACAAGACAGGCTCGCTGGGTTGACTTTGAAAACGACTACAAAACGCTTGACACCCCATATATGGAAAGCGTCATGTGGGCTTTCAAGACTCTTCATGAAAAAGGTCTGATCTATGAAGGTTTTCGTGTTCTTGCCTATTGCTGGCGTTGCGAGACTCCGTTGTCGAACACAGAAACCCGAATGGACGATGTCTATAAAGATCGTCAAGATCCGGCTCTCACGGTTTCATTCGCTCTTGATTCAGGAGAAAAGATACTCGCGTGGACCACGACTCCTTGGACGTTGCCTTCCAACTTGGCACTCGCTGTTGGTCCAGACATTGACTATGTCGTTCTGTCGCACCCTGACGGCAATACCTACATAGTGGCTGAGGCCCGATTGGGTTCATACGAAAAAGAGCTTGAAGGCGCAGAAGTTTTGCGCACTATGAAAGGCCGCGACTTGGTTGGCCGCACGTACACGCCAATTTTTCCCTTCTTTGCTGGAACAAAAAATGCATTCCAGATCCTTGGTGCGGATTTTGTGACCACTGAAGACGGAACTGGTGTTGTGCACATGGCGCCTGGTTTCGGTGAAGACGACCAAATTGAATGCAATGCTGCTGGTATTCCAACGTTGTGCCCGATGGATGAACATGGCTGCTACACAGCTGAGATAACGCCATGGGCTGGGAAACACGTATTCGATGCCAACTCTGACATTGTTCGCACACTGAAAGACATGGGAATCGTCATTCGTCACGATTCCTACAACCACTCGTATCCGCATTGCTGGCGCTGTGCTGAGCCTCTCGTGTATCGGGCAATTTCTTCATGGTTTGTAGAGGTCACAAAATTCCGTGACCGCATGGTTGAGCTGAATGAACAAATCACATGGTCGCCCGAGCACATAAAGGATGGTTCGTTCGGCAAGTGGATCGCTAATGCGCGCGACTGGGCAATCAGTCGTAACCGATTCTGGGGATCACCCATTCCTGTATGGAAGAGCGACGACCCGACATATCCACGCCTTGACGTGTACGGAAGTCTTGCTGATTTGTCTCGTGACTTCGGGGTAGAGGTCACTGATTTACATCGCCCAAATATTGATGAATTAGTGCGACCAAACCCGGACGACCCAACTGGCAAGTCAATGATGCGTCGCGTTCCTGAGGTGCTCGACTGTTGGTTTGAGAGCGGGTCAATGCCGTTTGCACAAGTTCATTACCCATTCGAGAACAGAGAATGGTTCGACAATCACTATCCAGGTGACTTCATTGTTGAATACATCGGTCAGACCCGCGGATGGTTCTACACATTGCATGTTCTAGCCACGGCACTTTTTGATCGGCCTTCTTTCACGTCGTGCATTAGTCATGGAATTGTTCTTGGCGACGATGGTGCGAAGATGTCAAAGAGTCTGCGCAATTATCCAGACCCGATGGCAGTGTTTGATTCTCATGGTGCTGATGCAATGCGGTGGTACCTATTGTCGTCACCCATCTTGCGTGGTGGTGACTTCTCTGTCACCGAACAAGGAATGCGAGAAACAGTTCGCCAAGTCCTATTGCCGCTCTGGAACTCGTATTACTTTCTTGCTCTGTACGCGAACGCAGATGGAATTTCTGGTGTTGTTCGTACTGATTCATCGAATGTGCTTGATCAGTATGTGCTTGCCAAACTCTCTGACACAGTTGAATCTGTCACGGCATCAATGGATGTGTATGACCTGTTCGCGGCATGTCAGACAATTAGAAACTTTCTTGATGTGCTCACGAATTGGTATATCCGCAGAAGTCGTGACCGCTTCTGGGCCGGAGATCAGGACGCCATTGACACTTTGCACACTGTGCTCGACTACGTGGTGCGCATTGCGGCACCGCTACTTCCACTTGTCACCGATGAAGTATTCCAAGGACTCCACGGGGCAGAGGCAGGAAGCGTTCATCTCACTGATTGGCCAACGTCCGAAGAACTTCCTCGCAACGCTGCTTTGGTTACGGCAATGGATATGGTCCGCGATGTTTGCTCGTCTGCGTTATCTGTACGAAAAGCTCATGGGCGTCGTGTCCGCTTGCCGCTTGCATCTCTCACTATTGCGGCTGCCAACGCAGCATCGCTTGACGGCTTCCTCGACATCGTGCGCGATGAAGTGAACGTTCGTGATGTGGTCCTCACATCAGACGTCGATTCGATTGCATCGCATGAATTACAAGTTGTGCCGGCAATTGTGGGTCCTCGGCTTGGGCCACGTACTCAAGCAGTCATTGTTGCTGTGAAAAAGGGTGAATGGACTCAGGATGGCGATGTCATCAACGTTGCAGGTGAGTCGCTCCAGCCGGGAGAGTATTCATTGAAGTTGGTCACGCAAGCAGGTTCTGCCAGCGCGCCTCTGCCAGGTGGGGTTGGCGTTGTGTTGCTTGACGTGAATGTCACAGCCGAATTGGAAGCCGAAGGATCAGCACGAGACAT
>CALPPK020000102.1 GCA_943325435.2 Bifidobacterium breve | reverse complement strand
CGCGAACTTGCTTTGCAGGTAGCAGAAGTGTTGCAACCGATTGGTAAAGAATGTGACCGAGTGATCTTGCCTGTCTATGGCGGTGCTTCACGCGACGACCAAATCGATGCTTTAGAAAAAGGCGTTGACATGATTGTCGCAACGCCTTTGCGTTTGATTGACCTTATGAAGGCTGGGGAGCTTGTTCTCGACGACATTCAAGTTGTCACCCTTGATGAAGCTGACCGCATGGCAGACGATGGGTTTACGCCACAGGTTGAGTGGATCTTGCGCCACGTAACTGGCGAGCATCAGACAATGTTGTTCTCCGCAACACTTGATGGCCAGGTCGGCAACCTCGTCAAGCGTTACATGACGTCGCCCGAAGAAGTATCTATCGATTCGCCGACAGACACAGTGGGCACAATGCACCACTTGTTCCTTGGTGTTCACAAACTCGACAAAGACAAAGTTGTTGCGGCTATTGCAACTTCTGCAGGGAAAACTGTGGTGTTCTGCGATACCAAGCGTTTGTGCGACCGCGTGACTGAGCATCTGCAAGACCTTGGTATAAACGCTCTTGCAATTCACGGTGATCTCACACAAGCAGCGCGTGAAAAAGCAATCGTCCGATTCACCAATAATGAATTGCTTGTTTTGGTTGCAACAGATGTTGCTGCACGCGGGATCGACATTGATGATGTTGCAGTGGTTATTCACTACGTACCGCCAATTGATTCAAAGACGTATTTGCATCGCTCTGGCCGTACTGCACGTGCCGGGCGTGACGGATGGGCTGTCACTCTCGCTGAATACAACCAGCACACAACATGCCGCATTATTCAGCGTGCATTGCGTTTAGAAACGAACCCACCGATCGAGATCTTCTCGAACGATCATCGTCTCAAAACTCTCGACTCTTTCCTGTAGTCCTTCCACAACGCACTAATTGCGGTGCACATCTCGGTTAGTTCTGGTTATCGAACCATTACGGAACGGAGATGTATGGTGGTGAACGAGCGCGACAGACTTAAATTGGCGCATCGATTACAAGGTCTAATAGGCGAGGAGGCGACAATTCTGATGGAACATCTTCCGTATGGCGGCATCGCCGGCATCGTTTCCAAAGATGATCTCGTGGTCTTTCAAGTCGCGATGCATACCGACATGGCTGAATTGCGTACTGATTTGCGCTCTGACATGGTTGACCTGCGCACTGAATTGCGGTCAGAGATGACTGAATTTCGTACAGAGATGCGGTCTGACATGGCTGAGTTGCGCACTGAATTGCGGTCAGAGATGGCTGATTTGCGCACTGAATTGCGCTCGGAGATGGCTGAGTTGCGCACTGAATTGCGCTCGGAGATGGCTGAACTCCGTAGCGATCTACGACTCGAGATGGCTGAGCTTCGCGCTGAGATATACAAGGCCTTGAATTCGCAAACCTTGAAGATCATCACGGTGATGACAGCCCTCAACGGTCTGATGTTCGCCGGACTCAAATGGGGCTAGTGATGCACGTAGGAAAAAACGACAAGTAACAGAGGTTAGGAACTATGAAGAATAAAAAATTCGGGCTAATGATTGTGTGTTCATTGATTATGTCGATGTTCACGGTATCGAGTGGAGCTATCGCTGTAGGGGTAACTGAAGACGAGCAGTGGCCAAGTCAATTTTCTGCCATAGCGGGGCTGCACGGCTTCGAGTTAGATGAAGTTTCAGGATTACGAGACAATGTCTCAGTTCTGATTGGATCAGACTCCACTGGGCAGAAAATCTGCACCTCCGCATCGACTGCAGCTTGTTCATCGTCGGCCGGTTATACATTTCGTGCAGTACTTGGACCATGTACTGATGTTGTCGTAGTCGACTGCATTGAGGGTGTGACCGGAACTTTGGCTGATGGAACTTCTGTAGCAGGAGTCTTTAAGCAGTATTTCCCACTCCAAGGAGTAACGGATTTTGTCGGATCGCCATCAGAGGGCGTGCCAAGTGGCGGCCCACCGAGTTTGTGGACAATGACCGGTGCTCCTCATGCTTTTGGCTCCGACTACGAAGTCACAGTGCAAGTCGTGGGTTCAAAAGTAAACGGCGACGCTTTAAAACCAACAAGATCGTTCTTTGCGAGTGTCACTCCGGTCAGTATTTTCCAGACAACCTGTGATGCTCGAATCAACGGGCATTGCATGGATACATTTCGTGAAGAAGTTGGATTGGATGGAAAGACCACTCTCGGGTTTGCAGGCGTTGCAGCAGATCAAGATGCGGGTATTCGTTGCGCCAACTGGGGCGAAAATGGAAAATGCGCTCTTAAGCACGCATTTCCTGCTGGCGTAAAATTTGCACTGAAAGTTCGCCTTTCTACTTCACCATCTGGCTGGCTACACGGCCGTATGCAGGACCCCGTTGCATCGATTGATCGTGTGAACAACGTGACCACGATCAATATTGTGGCGAACCCAACGAAAGTTCCGACTATTTCTGGAGTAGGGCAATGGGCAGATTTGCCGACTGCTATTCAAGAATCATTCACTGCAAAGTGTGCGAACGTACGTTGCGGTACCCGGCACCCAGAGGAAGCTCAAGGCGGATATCTAACTATGTCCGTTGCAGAGCGCAATATCATTTTGGGTCCGACAGCATTCAGCAATGAAGCCTTCGAACTGATCAAATTATGGTCCGGATTTCTGAAAGAAACAGCCGCTGCGATGCCATCACAGTGGAGCGTGCGCACCCTGAGTTACGGAGAGATGCAAAGCGCACCTGCTTGCATTAAGAACGGTGTAGGTGTGACAGGAATAGTTGCAACAAATGCATCGGCTTATTCAGAGGGTCCACCAACCTTTGACTCTGCAGCATCAACTTTGAACTACAAAGTTGCAGCATTGCATTTCGAAAAAGACGGGGTAACTCCGTTCAATGGTCAGTACAACTTGATCCTCCGCTCGGACATTGCGAATTGTCTATACGGAGTTTCTGATCCAACGGCTGAAGCGTCTGTGTCTGTTTCTGGAGAAGATGGTGCCGCAAAAGCAGCGACTACGGCTTTCACCTATAGCAACGGATGGTTTTCTTTTTCGGCCAAGGGATTTACTCATTCCGCGCCGACAATCAAAGTGAGACTTCTTCAGAAAGAAGTAGCCACAACTAACCCGCTTGGTGGGACTACAAAACCAACCATCTACCCCAAGGTCAAGGTTGGCAAGACCACGACGGTAATTTCAGCGGCGAAGAAGAATGGAATCAAAATTCCGTCCGGTGCAAGTGTTCGAGTCGTCGTATCTTCTTCATCGAAGAAGAAGTGTTCTGTCTCAGGCCAACGCACTGTTAAGGCGTTAGCAAAGGGGACCTGCTCACTCTCGGTTTATGTGACGCCAAAGAAAACAAAAGCAGCGCCGCGTCCAAAGACCAAGCGCAGCACTGTAAAAATTGTTATCAGTTAGCGCTTCAGCCAGGCTGGGCGATTTTTTTCGTATGACGTGATGTCATCAGCGTGCGTCATGGTGATGCCGATGTCATCAAGTCCATTCAAGAAGCGGTGCTGAGTTGGCGCGTCCATTGGGAAGCTCTCTTTGAAACCAGCTGATGGCACTTCTACTGTGAGGCGTTCCATATCAACAGTGATTTCAGTTGTTGAATCAGCTTCGATCAGTTCCCACAGTTTCTCTACTGCGGCTTGAGGCAAGATGACTGGTGCAAGACCATTCTTTGTGCAGTTGTTACGGAAAATGTCAGAAAAGCTTGGCGCAATTACTGCATCAAACCCGTATTGCTGAATTGCCCACACTGCATGTTCGCGTGAAGAACCAACGCCAAAGCTTGGTCCAGCAACAAGAATTGTCGCACCGGAATACTTCTCATCGTTCAGTACGAAACTGCGGTCATCGCGCCATGTTGAGAACAAACCTGCTTCAAAGCCGGTGCGCTCGACGCGCTTTAGCCACTCTGCAGGAATGATTTGGTCGGTATCAACGTCGCTGCGCTTCAAGGGCACTGCACGACCTGTGACGATATGTACTGATTTCATTTCAAATCTCCTGGGCTTGCGAAATGTCCGGCAACAGCGGTTGCTGCAGCGACGGCGGGGGAGACAAGGTGTGTGCGACCACCGCGACCTTGACGCCCTTCAAAGTTTCTGTTGCTTGTGCTGGCAGCGCGTTCGCCTGGTGCCAACTTGTCTGGGTTCATTGCAAGGCACATGCTGCATCCTGGTTCACGAAAATCCACACCAGCTGCGATGAGAATCTTGTCGAGTCCTTCAGCGATTGCTTGGTTGCGCACTGCATGACTGCCGGGAACAACCATTGCGCGTTTCACTGTGACAGTTCGTCCTTTGAATACGGCAGCCGCTGCACGAATGTCTTCAATACGACCATTCGTGCATGAACCGATGAACACAGTGTCAACAGGAACGTCACGCATGTTCATGCCGGCAGTAAGTCCCATGTATTCAAGTGCACGACTAATTGTGTTGGCACTTGTTTCATCTGGTGCATCTGCAGGCGACGGAATGATTCCGTTGATGGGAAGAACTTGAGCAGGGTTTGTTCCCCAGCTGACATGTGGAGACAATGTGGTTGCGTCAATGACGACTTCAACATCGAACTTTGCGCCATCGTCTGTACGAAGGTTTTTCCACGCAGCGACCGCTGCATCCCAATCGGCGCCCTTCGGTGCATGCTCGCGACCCTTGAGGTATTCAAATGTCGTTTCGTCTGGTGCAATCAGACCGGCTTTTGCCCCGGCTTCGATGCTCATGTTGCAGACCGTCATGCGGCCTTCCATTGAAAGTGCGCGAATCGCAGAACCGCGATATTCGATGACGTGGCCAATGCCGCCGCCTGTTCCAATTTTGCCGATGATGGCAAGGATGATGTCTTTCGCAGTGACGCCTTCTGGTGCGTCACCTTCAACAGTGATTGACATCCATTTCGGACGTGACTGGGGAAGTGTCTGTGTTGCAAGAACATGTTCCACTTCGCTGGTGCCGATTCCGAATGCAAGTGCGCCGAACGCACCATGAGTTGCTGTGTGACTATCTCCGCAGACAATTGTCATGCCGGGAAGAGTGCGACCTTGTTCTGGTCCGATGACGTGAACGATTCCCTGATTTGGGTCTCCCATAGGAAACAGCGTGAATCCGTACTCAGCAGCATTGTCACGAAGTACTTGCACTTGCTTTGCAGAGATTGGATCAGCAATTGGCAAATGAATATCAGCTGTTGGCACGTTGTGGTCTTCAGTTGCAACAGTGAGGTCAGGACGGCGCAGCGGGCGGCCAGTGAGGCGTAGGCCATCAAATGCCTGTGGACTTGTTACTTCATGAACAAGGTGAAGATCGATGTAGAGCAGGTCTGCATCTCCTGCAGCGCTGTGCACGACATGTTGGTCCCATACTTTTTGCGCGAGAGTCATTGGATTCGACATAGGGGTTCCTTTCGGAATCTCAATATATGGGATACACTTCCCAACTAATGGACAGCGTATCAGGAGTCGGAGTTCTCGACAAGGCCTTTGTGGTGATGAATGCGCTTGTTACGCGCCCATTGAGTTTGGCTGAAGTG
>CALPPK020000101.1 GCA_943325435.2 Bifidobacterium breve | reverse complement strand
CTGACTGGTGTCACCGTTGAAAAGGCCGCCCCACCATTTATGTTGGGTAAATGTATTCCCCCATTGTCAAAATCTGAGTCAAGTAATCCGTTGCTTCCAAACCGCACAACGGTCGCAAAAACAGAATTCAAAGAAGATTGATCGACAGCACCGCCACCCACCACGAGAAGCCCATCGCCATCTTGCGCAATTGAGTTGAGTTCTGCATAATCAACATCGCTTGCCGATGCAAAACGAGTTATCCCTGTTTGGTTGGTACCACTCACATCGAGATTTCCATTGGTTTTGAAAAACACAACAGCTTCACGTTTGTTAGGCGTATTGCCGCCGCCAATCGCAGAGATTTTTCCTGTGGTCGTAATTACGAAATCTTCGAAATAACTGTATGGGTTCGCAGTACCAACATCATTGAGATCTACCAGTGTGAAACCGTCTTCAGAAAAATCTGAATCAAGTTGACCATTTGGCAAGAGGCGCGCAACTAGTGCAAGTGAACCTGAAGCATCTGCCTGTCCGACAAGAACAATCTTCTGATTTGCATCAAGCTTTATTTGAGAAACGGAATTGCTGGCTCCCAGCGTTGCAAGTGCTGTGGCCCCATCAAATCCCGTATCCAATTGACCGTTCGGAGTGAAACGTACAATCGCTGCTCGTGGCGCATCACAGCAGCGATTGTTTGCTACAAGAATTCGTTGCTCACTGTCAATTACCAACGAAGTCGGATAGTCACTTTCACCGCTGTCGTAACTAGTGATTCCTAAACTTCCGAATGTCGAATCCAAGAGACCGTCAGCCGTGAATCGTAAGAGAACTACATTGCGGCCATCGGTATGCCTTGCTTCACTCAGAACAACTATTTTTTGGTCCGTTCGAATTGCAATTCCAGTTGCATCTAACGCAATGAATTCACCATTGCTCACAAGAGTTACTCCATTGGTGCCGAAAGTTCTGTCGATTGCTCCACTTGAGTTCAGTCGAAAGAGAACTATCTGATCATTTCCAAAAATGGAAGCCTCTGCGGTTCCAAATCCGAGAATCTTCCCGTCACTCAGAGGTAGCAATTTTCTGATTGACAATCCCATATCGAGTTCTCGATACTGATCTTGTTGAGTCAGAAAATCGCTAGCTGCAGTATCTCGTGCCCGCATCAATACAGAAGCCGGATTGGTATTGTCAAGCAGACCACCGATAACGAGCTTGTTGTTTTGTAAGGCAATACTGTTTGCCTTTCCTGCTGCGCCATAGGTAACCACTGCCGAACCCACAGTTGCGTCCGTGTTATTCACCGTCATCAGTGAAACAGCGCCGGTGGAACCAACTGGAAAGTGGAAATTACCTGATTGACGTCTCACGATTCCATGAACGTCAGGATGACTAGTGGCAACAACGTTCGTCACAAGAAAACCTGTCGCATTAAATGATGTTTTTGCAACGCCATTCTCATTAAACAATGCCATTGCATAAAACCAGTCTTCTGAATAAGCAGTAGTTTCCTTGACCGCACCCGCGAAGGCAATGTCACCATTGGGAAGTTCGTTCATCGTGGTGATTCGTGTATAGGTTTGGTTCGGGAATGACACAGTCACCATTCCGCCTACGTTGTTTACGCCGCCAAATGATTCATCAAGAATTCCTTGTGAGTTGAATTTGAGGAGAAGCATCTCCGATGCGCCAGTCCTGCCCAACGCAAGAATTCCACCGGCGGCAAGGTATTTCAATTCATAAAGTTCCGGAAGTGCAGACTGACCCGGTTGGAAGACAAATTCTTTGACAAAGTTGCCCCCGCCATCAAAGTCATAATCTTCTGTTCCAAATTTTGTTAACCCAACAAAATAGAAGTTGGTAGTGCCGTTATATCCGTTATTGATTTCAGTTGCAAGAATTATTCGTCCGGCGGGGTTGACCGTTACGAGTGCTCGATTTTTGAAGGATCTATTCGGAAGGCTTGCAAGGCGGTATGTACCGTTCGTTGCAAACGAGGTATCTATTTTCCCAGTAGGTAGATACCGCCGCACAACCAGTGCGGTGTTTATCGAGGAGCGATCAAGTCCGACAAGGAGTATTTTACCGTCACTTTGAAGTGCGATTGAGGCTTGCCAGAGTGCAAGAGGTGTTGTAGAGCCACTGCCATCTCCAAACGTTTGGTCACGTAGACCATCCAGCAGATACCGAGCAATTGCAACTTTTGGTTCTCCAATTTCAAATTCGCCATTCACCGTATTGATATTGACTAGAGCAATGGTGTTCTGACTTGCATCGATCAATACGTCTGTGATCTCAGTGGTGGACACTTGCTTGGGAATAGAGATTGTTGCAATGCCATCTGTTCCAAACGACGTATCGAAAATTGACGTGTCGACTGCTTGGGCCTGAGTAATTGGACCAGCAAATGCGATCACCGATATTGCAGCGACAATTTTCGCCGTGCGCAACTTCCACAAGTTCATCAGGAACCCCACTTCTAGATATATATCTAGAAGCATAATCTTGAATCTAGATATATATCTAGATTCAAGCCTGAGGATTCAGCAACTTCTCCAAAGCGGTAATTGTGGCCTCATTTATGCCGTCAGACAGAACGGCATTCTCGGTGTTGTCCACCAGGATTCGCCCGAGGAACATTGATTGCACCAAATAAGACAGGGCCTCAAGGTCGACAATCGGCCTGATAAGACCTTTCTCCTGCGCGAGAGCAAGAGATTCGGCGAAGAACTTCGAGCCCTTGTCCTGAGCCTCGGTCAACATGGCACGCAGGTTCGTATCTTCCATCGCCAGTGCAAGAGTGCGGATTCGGCGTTGACGTCGGGCAAGAGCGTCGGGGCTGCCGTTTGTTCGAATTTGTAAGGCGAGAATCTCGAAGAGTTCTTTCCCGCTTACACCCATATTGATCAGGAGTCGAACGCCTTCGTTGTCGGCCTTCAAAGATTTTTTCAGCAGTTCAGCTTCGCATCGCGAAATCAGACCGATCCGGCTTCCGAAGTGGTGATAGAGAGATCCACGCGAGACTCCCGACTCTCGAAGAACCGTCTCAAGGTTGAAGTTGATTGAACCGTTCCGCTCCAACTCTTCAATTCCAAAAGAAACCAATGTCTCCATAGTGGAGGCGCCATTGACGTTCTTTCGTGTTCTCTCTGTCGGTTCCACCACTTCACCATCTTGCCACTTGTTTGTAGAGACCATTTACTTCTAGTGAATTTCGAGCGCTGGTCCGCCTGCAGCGAAATGTCCGACCGCAGTCCATGCGCCTGAACTCACAAGTGCATCAGCGATTGCTTGTGGAACAGCAGCCAATAAACCACCTGATGTTTGAGGGTCCATGCACAGCGCAACGTGTGCATCATCGGCTGTTGCGGTGAGATGGTCACCTACATATAAGCGGTTACGAGGGTCGCCGCCTGTGCGATGACCTGACATGGCTATGTCTAATGCCCCGGGATACAACGGCAGTGCAGATGTATCAACGACCAACGTGACGCCAGAACGCTCTGCAATTTCCCAGCCGTGGCCAGCGAGTCCGTAACCCGTTACGTCGGTAACTGCGTGCACATGATCTTGATGTTCGCGTAATTGTTCAGCCGCTACACGATTCAAGGTACGCATTCCAGCAATCGCAACTTTCTTGTCGACATCAGATCCGGCTGCAGTAACTAAGCCAGTGCCAAGAGGCTTCGACAAAATTGCAACATCACCAGCTTGGGCGCCACTCTTTCGAAAAATGTGCTTCGGATCAACAACACCTTGCACTGCTAAACCGAAAATTGGTTCAGGGTTACGAATAGTGTGACCGCCTGCAATAGTGCCACCGGCTTCCAACACAGTTGCGGAAGCGGCGGCGAAGATTGCAGCAATCACATCGGTCGGCAACTCTTCAGGAAACGCTGCGATGTTCACTGCGAGAACTACTCGACCACCCATGGCAAAAACGTCACTGCATGCATTCGCTGCAGCAATAGCGCCGAAGTCTGATGGATCATCAACTAGTGGTGGAAAGAAATCTGTTGTGCTCACCAATGCGATGTCGTCAGTTAACTGATACACCGCTGCGTCATCAAATGGTGCAAGCCCAACTAACAACGAGGGGTCGAACCCGCTTGGCAGTTTTTGCACCATGTCTGACAACAACGACGCGCCCCACTTAGCAGCGCACCCACCACATGATGTCCATTCGGTCAACTTGATCGGGCTCTCGTTGGTGTTCATCTAGCAAAAACTACTAGGTTGACATTCGTGAACACTAAGGCGACTTACCCGCCATCCATTGATGCCATTGCGCGAGAATTGACTGCGACGTCGTCACTTCCGCACGCCATCCTTGTGGATTGTGCCAGGCGAGCAGTGGCCGAGAGTTCTGATGACGCCGTTGCTACTGCCAAAGAATTAGTACGAGAATTCGAAACATCCCTTCATCAAGATGTCATCAATGCCACGGGTGTTTTATTACACACCAATTTGGGACGCGCGCCTCTGGTGATGAACTCAAGTGGCAGATCGACAAATCTTGAGTTCAATCTTGAATCCGGTGAACGTGGGTCTCGTCAAGATGCAACTGCTGCGCTTGTCTCGCATCTGATTGGCGCCGAAGATGCAATCGTTGTCAATAACAACGCCGCAGCAGTGATGTTGGTTTTGGCTGCACTTGCCGAAGGCCGTGATGTTGCAGTATCACGCGGAGAGAGTGTCGAGATTGGTGGTGGTTTTCGTATTCCTGATGTGATGGAACAATCTGGTGCACGGCTTGTTGATGTGGGTACAACAAACCGAACTCGACTTCGTGACTATGCACGTGCAATTGACTCACGCCGCAATGACGTTGCGCTGGTAATGAAAGTGCACCCTTCGAACTTTGCAATTGAAGGTTTCACTGAAGACACATCAATTGCTCAACTTGCAACTCTTGATGTTCCAGTTGTCGCAGATATTGGTTCTGGCTTACTGGATAACACTGCCCCATGGCTTCACGGATTCACAGAGCAGGTACCTACGTGGATAGCCGGAGAACCAGCAGCACGCCAAGCACTTGCGGACGGAGCCGACCTTGTCACATTTAGTGGAGACAAACTTCTTGGCGGACCACAGTGCGGAATCATTGCGGGCCGCGCTGACCTTATTGATGCATGCGCATCTCACCCACTGATGCGTGCATTACGCCCAGGTGGCCACACGTTGACCTTGTTGCAATCAGTGTTGCTTTCCTACAGTTCTCGAACAGCGTGCACAGATATTCCGTTTTGGAAGATGGTTTCAATGTCTCAAGCGAATCTTGAAGCACGGGCAGCGGCAGTAGTTTCTGAAGCCGGCATCGGCTCTGTAGTGCAATTGGATTCCCTCGTGGGTGCTGGTTCTGCTCCTGGTTCCACAATTGCGTCGTTTGGCATTTCACTCAATGGTGATCATCGTGAAGCGCTGAGACACCACAGCATTCCCGTGATTGCTCGCACATTCGAGAAAATTACATACCTTGATATGCGCAGTGTTTCTCCTGCAGATGACCACATTGTTGTGGCTGCACTTACTTCACTGAGATAAACCATGACGGTTATCGCCACAGCCGGCCATGTCGACCACGGCAAGT
>CALPPK020000100.1 GCA_943325435.2 Bifidobacterium breve | reverse complement strand
CTAGTGCATCAGTGAAATGATGTGCAGTACTCAATCCAGCGAAGTCCGGCGAAACTCCGGCACTGTCTCGCAACGGTGATGCTGGTCGGAGAAATCCGATCCAGACAAGTCCGGTCGCCTGTTTGTGTATGCGAATAACCGAACCTCGAAGGAAGGGCGGCCCGCGGAGAGTGCAGCGTCAGCTGTTTTCAATGTGACCCACTCTTCTTTCTCCAATTTCCTGGAGGAAGAACCATGTCAATTATCAGAATGTCTCGTATACGAGCAATTACCGCAGCAGTAGCTGCAACATTTGTCCTTGCGGCTTGTGGAAGTGGCGACTCAACGCCCGACACCACAGTTCCTGAAGTCAATGTCCGCATTGTCAGCTTGTCGCCAACTGCAACAGAAATGTTGTACGCCATTGGTGCAGGTGACCAAGTTGTTGCTGTTGACTCGCTCAGCACATACCCAGCTGAAGTAGCAGACAAAGTAACGAAGATTTCAGCGTACGAACCAAGTGCAGAAGCAATTCTTGGTTACACGCCTGATGTTGTGTTGATTTCAAACGACATGAACAAGATCACTGAACAATTGCAGTCAGTTTCTAGTCAGAAAATCACCGTATGGACTGGGGCTGCCGCAGCAACACTGGATGATGTCTACAAGCAGATTACAGAACTAGGTGCTCTTACTGGCCATGAGGATGATGCCGCAACATTGATTGAATCAATGAAGTCACGCATTGCGAAGGCCACAGAGAACATCTCCGCGCCTATGACACCGAAGTCATATTTCTATGAATTAGACAACACCTTGTATTCAGTAACATCCAACACTTTTGTCGGTGCATTGTTGAAGCCTTTTGGTTTTACAAATATCGCTGATGGTGTTGAAGCAGGAAATGATTACCCGCAGCTCAACGCTGAGGTAATCGCAAAGGCAAATCCTTCCGTTGTTTTCCTCGCTGATACCAAGTGCTGTGCAACTAGTGCTGCAGAAGTAGCAAAGCGTCCAGGCTGGGCGGGTATTGATGCTGTGAAGAACAACCAGGTTGTTGAACTTGACGATGACGTCGCGTCTCGTTGGGGACCACGCGTTGTCGACTTGGTTGAACAATTCGCAGCAGCAATTGCCGCAGCAAACAAGTAGTAATCACTGATGTCAACGTCAATGAGCATGCGAGGCGCAAGCCGGTGGTGGATTCCTTCTGCTGTCGTTGCGCTCGCATGCTCGTTGTTGCTTGGCTTGATGATCGGACCAGCAGGCCCAACATGGTGGCGTGTTCCGCTTGAGCTACTGGATCGCTTGCCATTTTTCTCGGTTGACAGTGGTTTGACTGCTACTGATTGGTCCATCGTGTGGCAAATACGTGCGCCTCGTGTGGTGCTCGCAGCAATCGTTGGGTCAACGTTGTCAATTGCTGGCGCCAGTTACCAAGGCGTGTTTCGTAACCCCTTAGTTGATCCATATTTGTTAGGTGTCGCTGCTGGTGCGGGTCTTGGCGCAACGATTGTTATAACTGTTAATCGGTCGGGCACAAGCAGTTGGATTATTGACCCGTTGCCAATGATTGCGTTCGGTGGTGGATTGATTGCTGTTCTCGTCACGTATCTTCTTGGCACAACTGCGAAGGGTGAACGTAGTTCCACAAGTCTTGTGCTTGCCGGAGTTGCGGTCACATCATTAGCAACAGCTGCACAGACATTCCTTTTGCAACGCAACTCTGATGTTGTGCGTCAGGTGTATTCGTGGATTCTTGGTCGTCTCTCTAGCGCGACATGGGGAGACGTTCGTTTGGTGTTGCCGTACGTTGTCTTCTCAACAGTCGTGTTGTTGTTGCATCGTCGCCTTCTCGATGTATTGCGAGTGGGCGATGAAGAGGCAGCTGCACTTGGTGTCAATGTGTCACGCGTTCGACTTGCAGTTGTCATCGCAGCAACTCTTGGTACGGCGTCGGTAGTTGCAGTAAGCGGTCTCATTGGTTTTGTTGGCATCATCGTGCCTCATGCGGTTCGACTAGTTGTTGGAACGTCTTACCGACTTGTATTGCCGATTTCGTTGCTGTTCGGTGCTGCGTTTTTGATACTTGCTGACATTCCTGGCCGAGTGTTAGATAATCCGGCCGAAACTCCAATCGGCGTAGTCACTGCGTTTCTCGGAGCTCCATTTTTCTTGCTTATTTTGCGTACACGAAAGAATGAACGATGACATCTTTAGCGTTTGATCAGGTCAGAGTTGAATATGCCAAGCGCACTGCTGTTGCTGCATTCACAGACACGGTGAAACCAGGCGAATGGTTGTGCATTATCGGGCCGAACGGTGCTGGTAAGTCGTCGTTGTTGCGTTCTATTGCTGGTGTCGTTCCGCATTCGGGACGAATCTTGGTTGACGGCTCACCACTTACAGCGCGTTCGTCGCGTCGACGTGCGCAACTAATTGCCTATGTGCCGCAGTTGCCCGTGTTGCCATCTGGCATGACTGGTGCAGAGTACGTACTGCTTGGTCGCAATCCGTTTGTTACACATTTCGGTCGTGAATCTGAACTTGATCATTCAATGGTCGACGATGTTATTGATCGCCTCGACTTAGCCAAACTTGCAACGCGAGATGTCGACACATTGTCGGGAGGCGAGCGTCAGCGTTTAGTCATTGCTCGTGCCATCGCGCAGGAAGCACCAATCTTGTTGCTTGATGAGCCAACGGCTGCTCTGGATATTGGCCATCAACAGCAAGCACTGGAGTTGGTAGATAAGTTGCGCCGCGAACACGGACTCACAGTTGTCTCTGCAATGCACGACCTGACCTTGGCTGGCATTTATTCAGATCGTTTGATTCTGATGCACGCTGGTCATGTGGTGGCTCAGGGCCCGGCCGGAGATGTTCTTCGCCCAGAGACTTTGGGCGAGTTTTACGGCGTCTCTGTGCGTGTGCACCGAGAAGACGACGGCACCATCATTGTTGTGCCAAACCGCACAACGTCGTTCTGATTGAGGCGCAAAGTACTGCCGTAGTACGGTCGTATTGTGCCTAACCCCTTAGACCCGCGTCTGCTTGATTCATGCGTTGAGGGCGTTGCCGCTACACATCAGCGTCTTCTGGAAGTTGTTGACACTCTGAGTGCAGAACAGTTCGCTGCACCATCGTCATTGCCGGGGTGGAACAGGACAACTCTCATTGGTCATCTCACGATGAACGCCCGCAGTTTTGTGCATCTCTTGACATGTGCCGGCAGGGGAGAAGTCGGCGAGCAGTATCCCGGTGGAGTTGATGCCCGTAACGCAGGTATTGAGGAAGCGTCATTGTGGACCCCTGAACAAGCAACTAAAGAGTTACGCAAGGCCGTGTACATGTTGGAAGGTGCATGGGCAGGAGCAACTAATGCCATGTGGAATGGAACTGGAACAGTTGTTTCAGGGTCTGTAATAGCAATGCATGAGATCCCATTTCTTCGCTGGCGTGAAAGCATCATTCATCTCACAGATCTTGATGTCGGTATTGGTCACGACCAGTGGCCCGATATGTATGTTCGGCTAGAACTCGAGCGACAGAAAATGGCATGGGCTGCAAGTCACCCAATGGGCTTGACGCAAATTCCACAAGCCGCGTTGAAACTTAATGAGAAGCATCGCCTTGCATGGTTGCTGCAACGTGCCGACGTTGAGGGCCTGCCAAAGGGTCCCGGATTGTGAGGCTCCGTACTCTTCGACGGATATCTGGAGCTGCAATTGCGGGCACAGTTCTGGCGCTGACTCTTATTCCGGGAATTGCAAGCGCACATGCGATTCTTGAATCCTCTAGGCCTGAGGCGTCTGCACTTCTCGCGTCTTCCCCAAAAGAGATCCGATTGGACTTCGACGAACAAGTTGAAGACACATTGGGTGATGTCCGGGTGTATGACTCTGAACAACGCGAAGTCTCTAAAAGCAACACAGTGCGATCTGCATCAGACGCATCAGTAGTCACTGCAGAAGTCCCCACCCTCAAGAACGGCGTTTATGTGGTTGTATGGCGAGTCGTCAGCGCGGATGGACATCCGGTTACAGGCGCGTTCCCTTTTGAGATCGGAACAAAGTCAACGGGTACAAGTGCTGCCTTGTTAGAAGATGTACTCAACAGAACTGAGACAACTTCGCCTCTTGGAAACCCGATGTCAACTCTTCGGCTGCTCGGTTTTCTTGGGTTGATACTTTTAATTGGTTGCGTTTCATTGTTGTGGCGCTCTCCTTTGTTGGGAAATGCTCGGGTACGCAAATCGCTGCGGTATTCCTCTGTATCCGTTGCCGTTTCTTCACTGGGCCTATTACTTATGCAAGGCCCGTACACGGCTGGAAAATCATGGGGATCATTGTTTGATTCATTCTTAATTGGCGAAGTGATGCAGACTCGCCTAGGCCTTGCACTTTTCGTTCGTGCTATTTGTGCGTTTGCGTGGGGTTTCATCGCCTTCACAGCATCTGCGTCGGTCAGCCGTCGCTGGCGAATCGCTGTACTTGCTACTGCGGTCATCACTATTGCTACGTATGCCGCAAGTGGACACCAAAGTGCCGGAACTTTGCCGGGAATATTTGTCCCTCTCGACATGATTCACCTTGCTGCAATTTCTACCTGGGTCGGCGCGCTACTGGCACTCGCTGTTGTTTCCAAAGACAACAACGTTGAAAATGAGACCAAGAGATTTTCTCAGATGGCAACGTGGTCAATGCCAGTTGTGGTTGTGACGGGCGTTGTGCAAGGACTTCACCTATTGGGTGGAATCAGCACCATCACCCAGACAAATTTCGGGAAGTTATTGCTTCTCAAGACCCTGCTTGTCGGAGGCGTAGTCGTCTTTGGCGCGAAAGCTCGAGCCAAATTGCAGTTGAACGGATTCTCATCGATTGCAAAGATCATCAGATGGGAATCAGTATTGGTTGTGTTGGTGCTTGCCGTTACATCATTAATGGTGGCGCAATCACCGAACGCAATGCCAACCACACCAATTTCGTTTAGTGCCACAAAGGTTCAGAACGGCATCGTGGCGGAACTATCTGTAGTTCCCGCCGTTGTCGGCACAGCAGAAGTTCACGTTATTCTCACGCCACCAGGCGGTTCACTTACACCAGCTAAGTCAGTAACGGTGCAGTTCGACTTGCCGTCGCGCAACATTCCGGCCATTCCAGTGTCTATGACAGAGATAGGCCCAAATCACTGGATCGGTATCGTGCAGTTTCCTTTTTCAGGTGCGTGGAACATGAATACACGCGTGGCGCCTGCGCCAAACCAAACGCTCTTGTTTGCAACTGTTGTAACAGTGCAGGATTAAAGCGTCCGTACCACGATGTGGTGTGGCATTGCGGTAGGGCCGTCAATAAATCCGTCACCAGCCGAAGTAAATCCAATTCGTTCGTAGAACCCCAGTGCACTGTCACGTGCTCGTGCCCATGCAATTGTTGCTCCTCGCTCGATTGCCAATTCAAGACCAGCGTCAATTAGCAATGCGCCTAGACCAACCCCCTGAAGTTCATCTGCAACTGCCATCCCTTTTAGCTGCATTGCAGTTATTCCTGGTTTCTCTGGGCATTCCTTCATAAACCACGACGAGGTGGCGATGGCAGTGTCTTCATGGAAGATTGCGAAATGAACAACGTCTGGGTAATCGT
>CALPPK020000099.1 GCA_943325435.2 Bifidobacterium breve | reverse complement strand
ATTCGATGGCAACTATTGAACGCAACGAAGTTCTCGCAACTGTTTGCCGCCACTTGGCTGAGATTCTGGAGATTTCAGCCGCAGATATCTCTGAAACACAGACTCTTGCAGATGACCTCGGTGCTGACTCCATTGCTCTTATCGAGCTTGTTGATTCACTCGAGCAAGAGTTCTCAGACATCATTCCGAATTTTCAATTCGAAGACGATGATTTGTCCGGTCTTCTCACTGTTGCTGACGCGGTGAACTACATCGTGCTCGCACTTGGCAAATAACTAACGCCAATGTCGGATTTGGAGAACTCTTCTCTTGCGGAGTGCGCCTCACGAATCGGATATGCCTTCCAGAATCCTTCGTTGCTACGTCAGGCCCTGATTCATCGTTCTTGGCAAGCCGAAAACAGTGACCCACTGACAAATGAACGTTTTGAATTTCTTGGAGATGCAGTTCTTGGTTGGGTCATTGCTGATGTGGCGTTTCATCGTCTCGCCGACATGCCAGAAGGCAAGCTGACAGATCTTCGTCGCAGCGTGGTCAACATGCATGCACTTGCAGACATTGCGCGGCAATTAGGAATCGGTGAGTTCTTGTTACTTGGCAAAGGTGAAGACGCAGCAGGTGGGCGCGACAAGTCGTCCATTCTGGCCGATGCCTTAGAGGCTCTTATCGGTGCTGTGTATCTCGATGGTGGAGCCCCAGCTGCTTATGAAATGGTGAAGCGATTGCTTGCAGATTCAGTTGAAGAAGCAATTCCACATCTTGAAATGTTTGATGCGAAGACCCGTCTTCAAGAGTTATGCGCACGTTTGTCAATCGGCATCCCCACCTACGAGGTAGAAGGCGAAGGCCCTGACCATGAACGAGTGTTTACGGCAGTTTTGTATGTTGACGGTCGTGCGTATGGATCCGGCAACGGACGTACAAAGAAAGCAGCCGAACAAATTGCCGCCGTAGGTGCATACGACGCACTCGTCGAACAGCACAATGCCTGAACTGCCAGAAGTTGAAACCGTTCGACGGGGGATTGAAGCCAAAGTTGTTGGCCGAAAAATCATTTCAGTAGAAGTTGGCCGAGAGCGATCTGTACGTCGCGTAGGACGTGAAGCCGTTATTCATGGACTAACAGGTACAACAGTTACGAATGCTCGTCGTCGAGGAAAGTATCTATTGTGCGATCTTGATTCCGGTGACGAAATGATGATTCATCTACGAATGAGTGGACGCGTCCTAGTGGAACCTGTCGGAACGAAACGCCCCGCCCATACGCACGTTGTGATGTCACTGTCTGAACGCGATGGGATAAGTGACGAGATGTGGTTTGTCGACCCTCGTACTTTTGGCGAGGTAGTGGTGTTTGACCCCGTTCATACGTCACAAGTTCTGCCCGAACTCATCAGGCTTGGTGTTGATCCCATCTGTGAGCATTTCGATGCCAAGTTGTTAGCGCAAAGCCTGAAAGGCAAACGCGGAGCAATCAAACCTCTGTTGTTGAGCCAGCATGTCGTGGCAGGAATTGGCAATATCTACGCAGATGAGATTTTGCATCGTGCTGGTTTGCGATGGAATCGAAC
The DNA here is from genome assembly GCA_943325435.2 of Bifidobacterium breve. The sequence goes on along the minus strand of CALPPK020000099.1, from coordinate 4,069 downwards.
CGCGGACTCGCTCACCACGCTTCAGGTTCGTCGCCTTGCGCAACACATTTTTGAGGTGTTGTCTGATGCAATCGCAGCAGGTGGGTCAACCCTTGATGATTCCCAATATGTGGATATTGAAGGCAAAACCGGCTCATTCCAAGCAGAACATCGTGTGTATGGCAGAGATGGCAAGAGATGTGTCACCTGTGGAAAAGCCGACATCGTCCGAGTCGTGGCTGCTGGCAGGGCCACGGCATATTGCCCTCGTTGTCAGAAATAGAGCGCCATTCCCTGAAGACGGTGCCCGTCTATTACTGTTGTTAACGCCGTGTTCCTTAAATCTCTCACTCTCAAAGGCTTTAAGTCCTTCGCTGATTCCACCGTCCTTGAGATGGAGCCAGGTGTCACCGTTGTGGTCGGTCCGAACGGGTCGGGCAAGTCGAACGTTGTTGATGCAATCGCATGGGTGTTGGGTGCGCAAGCTCCGAGTTCAGTACGTAGCCAGAAAATGGAAGACGTCATCTTCAGCGGAACAAACAAGCGTGCTGCGCTTGGTCGTGCTGAAGTAACCCTCACGCTTGATAACTCGGCCGGTTTATTGCCGCTTGATTTTTCAGAAGTCAGTGTGTCGAGAACATTGTTCCGTAACGGTGACAGTGAGTATTCCATTAATGGTGTTGAATGCCGATTGCTTGATGTGCAGGAACTCTTGTCGGACGCAGGTGTTGGTCGTCAACAGCACGTCATCATCAGCCAGGGTCAAATTGACGCGGTTCTCACCGCTCGCGCAGAAGACCGTCGCGCCATCATTGAAGAGGCTGCAGGAATTCTCAAGTATCGCAAGCGTAAAGAAAAGGCTGAACGTCGGTTGGAAGCAACTGAAGTCAACTTATTGCGCGTGCAAGACCTCATCCGCGAAGTTCGTCGCCAGCTACGTCCGCTTGAGCGTCAGGCAGAAGCTGCCCGCCGCCACGGTGAAATTGTTGGAGAACTTCGCGCATTGCGTTTGTTCTTGTCAGGTCGCGAAGTTGCGTCCTTGCGTGCACGTCTGACGGCGCTTGCAGGCGAAAAACTCGCTGGTGATTCAGGCGAGAAAGAGATTCGCCAGAAACTTGCCGCCCTAGATACAGAAGTACTGGCAGCTGAAGCCGAATTGTCTGCACGTGGTGAATCCGGTGTGAATGACGAATTGATGCGTGTTGAACAATTGCGCGAACGAGCACGTGGACTTGCAGCAGTTATTGCAGAGCGCCGACGTTCAATGGAACGAGATCAGGGTCAACTCATCGCAGATGACGTTGTGGCAGCTCTTGAGGCCGACGCCGCACAGATGCGCGAAGAGTTGATTGAAGTTGAGCGCAGTCTTGCAATAGCAATGCAAGAGAATGACTCTTTGCAAGAAGAAGAGGAAACATTCGAGCGTGAGCGCACCGAACAAGGTCTCTTCCATATGGTGCAAAGCAACGAAGCATCAAATGCAGCAGCAGAGGTTCGCGGAGAACTTCGCACTTTGCGCAACACGGTCGAACAAGGTGCTGGCGAAGCCCAAAAGATGCAGGCTCGTACCGAGCAGCTAGTTGCGCATGATGCAAATGTTGCTGCGGGTATTGATCGTCTCCAATCTGAATTAGCGGATGCTGAAACCGAAGTTGGCTCATTGCGAGCACAACTTGTGGATGTCACAGCCACACGTGAACAAATTGAGTTGTTGGGCGACGAAGCACAAGTTGCTCGTGCTGCAGCCGAGCGCCGCAGTGCTCGTGCCGCCGCAAAGCTTGAAGCCCTAGAAGAAGCCGTTGCCTCGTCACGAGCCCGTATTGGGGCCGAGCATCTCGCCAATGTTTCCGGAGTAGTTGGTGCGCTCGTTGATCTTCTTGACGTTGATGCAGGTTGGGATGCCGCAGTCAAGGCATCACTCGGTGAAGCGCTTGCCTCAATAGTTGTCTCAGATTCGTCATCAGCTCGTCGTGCAATTGAAGCGTTGCAAGCAGTCGATCACAATGGTGCAGTTCTTGCCCTCGGCATAAGTCAGGCATCATCAACCTCGTTGCCTTCTGGTGTCCAGTCAGTTCGCTCGCATGTACGGCCTGCATCCGGAGCACCCGCCGCATTGGCAGCACTCCTTGATTCGCTGTTGTCGCATATTGGTTGTGCAGATGATTTAGATGCGGCAATCGCGGTTGTAGAGAACGCATCGTCTGCCACTGTTGTCACTCGTCGTGGTGATCGATTGTCACCGTCAGGTTGGCGTCTCGGTGCTGCTGACGATCTTGGTTCGCAAGAAGTAATTGATCGCACTCGCATCGAAGTGGAATCAGCAGTCGCTGATCTGGCTCGTCTTGCTGGTGAAGTGGAATCCGCAAAGACTCGTCTGGTTGCAGCTCGCCAACAAGGAACCCAGCTTCAATCACAAATTGATCGTCAATTGGTAGTTGTTGAAAGTGCGTCAGACAAATTGACAACCGCCATCAACGATCGTCGTGCCAATGCGGCTGAACAACAGATCACTCGTGATGCTGCAAATGAGACCCGCGCTCGCTTGACGCAGTATCAACAGCGCGTTTTAGAACTAGAGAACATTCTTCCGGGCCTAGAAGAATCAGAAGCTGCAGAAGTCGCTGCTGCCAAAGCCCAGACAGAAGAGCGGGCCACGATTGATTCCAAATCAGCTCACCTTGTATTGCGCCGCAAAGATCTTGATGTTCGAGTAGCCGGATTGCGTGAACGCGAGCAATTCCTGAAGCAGCGCGCAAGCGATACCGAGCGCCGTCTTGAAGTGGACTCTGCAGCTCGACTTGAAGCAGGTGCTCGTCGTCAAAAAATTGAAGCTGCACTTGTTGCCGTTGGTCGCCTTTCTGACCTTGTTGAAACCCACAAGACCGCAACTGAAGCACGTCTTGCTGAGTTGCACGAGATGCGTCGTCGTCAAAGTGATGAAGTGCGTGCTGTTGCAACCCGTCTTGATAATGCGCGCCGGGGTCGACATGAAGCTGAACAACAGCTGGAAGAACTGCGCGAGCGAGTACGTCGGGTCGACGTGGAAGAAGCCGAAGCTCGTATGCGTTTAGAAGCTGCGGTCGAGATGATTCGTCGTGACCTTGAAGTGGAACCAGAAGTAGCAGAAGCTGCGCCGATGCCGGAAGCGATTGAAGGCGTCACACATGCAGACCGCGCCCGTGTTCTAGAGCGCGACATTCGCCTCATGGGGCCAATTAACCCACTTGCGTTGCAGGAGTTCACTGAACTGCAAGAGCGCCACCAATTCCTCGAAGAACAACTGAACGACGTTCGTGCATCACGTCGCGAACTCGCCCAAGTCATTGCCGCGGTCGATGTCGAAATTCAGTCCGTCTTTGCTGAAGCATTTGCTGATGTAAGCGTCAACTTCACGAACCTCTTTACGTTGCTGTTCCCTGGCGGTAAGGGCAAGTTGGTCCTTACAAATCCAGACGACATGCTGAACACCGGTATTGAAGTGGAAGCTCAGCCTCCAGGCAAGACCTTTAAGAAGTTGTCATTGCTGTCTGGTGGAGAGCGCTCTCTTACTGCACTCGCGTATCTGTTTGCTGTGTTCCGTAGTCGTCCTTCGCCGTTCTACGTAATGGACGAAGTGGAAGCAGCTCTCGACGACGTGAACCTGCATCGTTTCCTTGGCCTTGTTAGTGAATTCCGTCGTGATGCTCAGCTCATCATCGTCAGTCACCAAAAGCGCACAATGGAAGCCGCCGACTGTCTCATGGGTGTCTCTATGCAGCCAGGCGGCTCTTCGAAGGTCATCACTGAACGTTCCACTGACGCATTGACGCGCTAGGAACTCAAATGCTCGCCTCGGCTACAACAAACATTGCCATCGCTCTGGTTGCCAGTGGCGCAGGAGTTGGAATCCTCGTAGTTCTTCGCAGTCGTAGTAATCGCACTCGTCCAGTCACGAGTCCTGTAATTGAGACAGTTGCTGAAGAAGCACCACGGGCTGTTGATGTTGCAGTCGACGAAGCCGTTGTCGTTCCTGAGGTCGTCGCCGTTCCTGAAGTGGCCGTTGCGCCAAGCGTGCGCGAAAAAGCGGGGCGCACTCGGTCTTTGTTTGCTT
>CALPPK020000098.1 GCA_943325435.2 Bifidobacterium breve | reverse complement strand
TGACAAGTGGCAGGCCGTCCGCTTTGGCGACACATTCGGATGCCTGTTCTAATGGAACTCCCATGGCGAACACAGTGCAGAGCAGAGAACGATGACTATTCGAGGAGCGGCATACGTAGCCGGTATTTACGAACACCCCCGTCGCGATATTCCTGACCGCACATTGTTTGAGATCCACACAGAAGTTGCGCTCGGTGCTTTGGCTGATGCTGGCTTGGCGATGAGCGACGTTGATGCAGTGTTCTGTGATGGCACGGCAGGTTTCGGACCAATGTCATTGGTGGAACATTTTGGTTTGAGTCCGAGCTACATCGACAGCACAGAAACGGGCGGCTCCTCTTATCTGGCTCATGTTGGTCATGCTGCTGCAGCTATCGCAGCCGGTAAATGTTCAGTGGCACTTATTACTTTGGCCGGAAAACCCCGTACCGGTAGATCTGTCGTGGCATATGCACAAAGTCCCGAAGCCGGATTCGAATCAGGATGGGGCGTGTCTGGAGCTCCACACACATACGCACTAGCTGCGCAGCGCCACATGTATGAGTTCGGCACAACATCTGCGCAGTTAGCCGAAATCAAAGTCGCTGCAAGTATCCACGCTCAATACAACCCAAATGCCTTTCTGCCGTACGCAGTCACTGTTGAAGACGTATTGAATTCCCCGCTAGTAGCTGATCCGTTACACCGTCTCGACTGTTGTGTTGTTACCGATGGCGGTGGCGCCTTGGTTGTGGTGTCGCCTGAAGTTGCGCGGTCACTTAATCGCACATCGGCGAAAATTCTTGGTCACGGCGAAGCAATCAAACACACCAGTAATGGCGGCATTGACCTTACGTATACCGGCGCTGTGTGGTCTGGGCCACGTGCGTTCGCTGAAGCCGGAGTCAGTGTTGCAGATATTAAGTACGCGTCGATCTATGACAGTTTCACAATCACTGTTTTACAAACAATTGAAGATCTTGGTTTTTGCGAAAAAGGACAAGGCGGAAAATTTGTTATGGATGGCGGCCTTGTCGCACCATTCGGAAAACTGCCATTCAATACTGACGGTGGTGGACTGTGCAATAACCATCCCTCAAACCGAGGTGGAATTACGAAAGTAATTGAAGCCGTGCGTCAGATGCGTGGGGAAGCCCATCCGTCGGTACAAGTGCCGAACTGCCAAATTTCACTAGCTCACGGAACGGGCGGAAGTCTTGGTTCAAAGCATGGTTCCGTCACACTCATTCTTGGACAAGAGGACGCATGACCATGTTGCCAGCACCTGCACCCGTAATTAACTCGACCACCGCTGAATTTTGGAAGGCCACCACGGAGGGTCGTTTCATTTTGCAGCGCTGTGATGCGTGCAACATTGTTTTGTGGTTCCCACGGCGTAACTGTCCGTCGTGTTGGACAGAAGCTGTGTCAACATTCGATGCGCAGCAGACGGGCACTATTTATAGTTTCACCGTTGTGCGCAAGGGCAAGGGCGCGTTTCAGGACGCTGGACCATTTGTCATTGCTTATGTAGAGCTGGCTGATGGGCCACGTATTATGACCAACATTGTCGATTGCGACATTGATTCATTACACATTGGAATGCCCGTAGAGATGGTGTTTCACGACACGGGAGAGGGAAGCGCTTTGTATCGCTTCCGTCCGGCATCTCGCTAGCGGCTTGCCTCTAACTCATACATTGGGATGCCGTTGAGTGGCACCCATAATCCGGCACCGACCTGACGAAAATGTAGTGAGAGTTGTTTGCGATACCACTGTGCCGAACGGTGATGAACCTGCAAATCAGTTCCAGATTCGTCGATGATGTTCTCATAGTCCCACTTAGTGGGGAGCTCGAGATACATAACGTGTCGTGTGGCAGTTGCAAGATTATTGAAAGCTTGAATAACTGATTGATTATCAAGGTATTGCAAAACGCTATGACACACGACAAGGTCGAATTTTCCGCGAGGACGCCATGTAGCTATGTCTCGCTGCTCATGATTCCATGTTTTGCACGCATGTTCACTGACGTCTATTGAACGGACGGCGACTTGAGGAAATGACGTGTGGTACCAGTCGCGCCACATTCCCATTCCGGCACCTACATCAAGAACTGAAGTGATGTTGATTCCCCACCATGCAGCAAGATGATGAACTGCCGTTGCGAGGTAAGCGATCTTTTCGGCGTCGTGTGCTCCGTTGTCACCGTAAAACCGTTTGTAATACGCAGTATCGAATTTCAACATGTTGTTACGTTAGAGCGAAGTGCCCGACGAGACCCAAACATCGACACTGACATGTGTTGTAGGTGACGCATCTGCAGCGGTCTGCCAAACCAGTGGGGTCATCGAAAACAAATCATGTGCAGCGCTAGGGGAAAGGTCAAGTTCAAATTGAACACGTTCTGCATGATGTGCTTGCGCTGGTGGTTCGCTTCGAAGTTCTTCACGTTTATCAATAGATTGGTCACGTTTCGGGCGCATTTGTCGTAGATGATGCGGGCCCGGTGTGACAGTGACCCATTTGCCGCCTGGCTTCAACACTCGTGCATATTCCTCGAATGAATGCGGCGCAAAGACCGAAAAGACTGCGGCACATGAATGGTCAACAATGGGAAGGCGAAATGCCGATGCAACAGCAAATTTGGCATCGGGCAATAGTTTGCCCGCCATCTGGACTGCCTTCTTTGAAATATCGATGCCGTACTTTTCTGTGGCGTTGATGTGTGTGAAGTAGTAGCCCTCACCACATCCAACATCAAGAACAGGACCGGATATGTCGTGTAATGCGTTTGCAAGTGCGGACGCAATTGGTGTGTATGACCCCGTGGCGAAGAAGTCTCGACGAGAACGAAGCGACTCTGGTGTATCGCCAGACGTTGTTGATGCGGCAAGTCGTCCACCGACTATGAGATTGATGTACCCATCTCGAGATCGATCGAAGAGGTGATTGTTCTCGCATCGAGCCTCATGCTGATTCAAGTGAAGTGGCTTTGTGCAATGTGGGCAGGCGAAGACTGTAAAAACGCCGATGTCTGTGCCCATTTAGGAAGTCTGGCACTGGTTTTCGCATAAATGGGCAATTATTCGCCGATTAAGTGTCCCCGTGGTCTAGAAATGCGGTGCTCTCACTAGCCTGTAACTCGTACTCAACACGAAAGATCGTCCCTATGGCCGGAAATTCAGTATTTCGACATCAGCATGCCGGCATATTGAGTGTTGCATCGGTTGAAGCCCCGAATGTCATCACTTCCGAATGGATAGATGAGCAATTGGCAGAGGTGTACAAACGCAATGGCCTCAGAGCAGGGTTGCTTGCTGGGTTAGCAGGCATAGAAGAACGTCGCTGGTGGGATGAAGATGTCTCGTTCTCTGATGCGGCTGCAATGGCAGGGAAGCTCGCAATTGAAAAAGCGGGAATTGATCCCTCACAAATTGGTGCATTGATTTCTACGTCAGTATGCAAAGAACATCTTGAGCCGTCTGTTGCATGCCTGGTGCACGATCGCTTGAAATTGTCTTCTTCGTGCCTGAATTTTGACATTGGAAACGCGTGCCTCGGATTTGTCAACGCGATGCATCTCGCAGCCACCATGATTGATTCTGGCTCGGTGGAATATGTGCTCATTGTGGACGGAGAAGGCAGTCGCCAGCCTCAAGAGGCGACTATTGCACGACTGCGTCAGCCTGATTCAACAGCTCTAGATGTATTTGCAGAGTTTGCTTCGCTCACACTCGGCTCTGGAGCTGCAGCAATGGTGATGTCAAGCACGAACCGTCATCCTGAGACGCATCGATTGATAGGCGGCATGGCACGAGCAGCAACCGAACACAATGCGTTGTGTGTAGGCGACCTTGATCGCATGACTACAGATACTCATGGATTGTTAGTCGCTGGTCTTGACTTGGCAGATGAAGCATGGACTGAAGCGCTTGTCGACTTCGATTGGTCGCCCGCTGACGTTGACTGGTACATCTTGCATCAGGTCAGCAAAGTGCATACAACGATGTTGTGTGATCGTCTTGGTATAGATCCTTCAAAGGCTCCAATTACTTTTCCTCATTTCGGCAACATCGGCCCTGCGGCTATTCCTATTACGTTGGCCAGTGTGCAAGACAAGATTCAATTGGGCCAACGCGTGTTGTGCCTTGGCATTGGGTCTGGTCTTAATACAAGTGCCCTTGAGATTCTTTGGTAAGCATCCAGCCTTCGCTCGTTGCTGATTTTGCAACGTTCGGAATTGACCCCTCATGGTCGCGCACAGTCAAAGTGCCTAGCCATGACGGCGCAATACACCAATGGCATCTGCTTGACCGTCCAGGAACCAAGAAAGATGCGCCTGTCGTGTTGTGCCTTCACGGCAACCCAACGTGGTCATTTTTGTGGTCACGTTTATTGAACGAATTGAATTCAGATTTTCGTGTAATTGCACCCGATCATTTATCAATGGGTTTTTCTGAACAAGTATCCACACGCACGTACCGTGATCGTGTTGCGGATATCAATGACCTAGTCAATTCACTCAACATCGATGCACCAATCTGGATAGTTGCTCAAGACTGGGGCGGGGCAATCGGAATGGGTTACGCAGTTGCGCACCCTGAACGTGTTGCTGGTTTAGTTCTTTCGAATACAGGGATTGCAGTTCCACACAATCGTCGCGCACCGTTGCTTATCCGCCTTGCTGCTGCCACTGGTGTTCACCGGCTTGTCACTAAATATTCGTCACTGTTCGTGCGCGGCACACCATTCCTTCCAGGTCGCGGCGTCACTGCCCTGCAACGAACAGCCTTGGCATTCCCGTATCGACGTCGTAGTCGGCGCAATGGTGTTGCAGATTTTGTAGCCGATGCGCCGTTAACTACCCGGCACCCATCATCTGAAGATATTGCTGAAGTTGCTGACAAAGTGTTGGCCTTAACAGTTCCTGTCCGGTTGGTATGGGGCAGTCGTGATCCTGTGTTCAATGACGATTTTGCGCATGACCTTCTGAATAGGTTTCAAAACGTGGCGTTGCATCGAATTGCAGATTCGGGGCATTTAACAGTGCTTGAAGTATCAATTGCGCCATTTGTCGAAGCGGCAATAGAAGAAGCAAGAGCGGGTACGTCGCAGGAAAAGTTTTCGCCTAGCGAAAGTAACGATTCAACGTTGTGGTCTCAAATTGATCATTGGGTCAACACAGACGACATTGCAATCACAGATGCTGCAGCAAATGTCTCTATCACGCGGCCAGACTTTGCGGCGCGAGTCGCTACGTATGCAGAAGCGTTGCATCACCGTGGCGTACGACGTGGCGAACGAATCGCTGTATTGGTTCCACCAAGCGTTGATCTGATTGCCGTTGTTTATGCGTGTTGGCGCATCGGCGCAATTGCAGTGATTGCAGACAGAGGTCTTGGTCTACGAGGCCTTAAGTCAGCAATTCGTGCTTCGAGGGTTAGTCACGTGATTGGACCTGTGAAAGCTACTGCTGCCGCACACTTATTGCGATGGGCGCCTCGTGCCTCAATGATTCGTCTTTCTACACTTTCTAGTTCTCCTGTTGTCAAAAAACTTGAGTTCGTAAGTGCCCCCGAACCGAGTGCTGATGATCTTGCGGCAGTGTTGTTTACGTCTGGTGCGACAGGACCTGCCAAAGGTGTGCGCTACACGCATCGTCAGTTGTACGCACAACGCGATGCTCTGC
>CALPPK020000097.1 GCA_943325435.2 Bifidobacterium breve | reverse complement strand
TGGGTCAACGACAACAAGCAATCTGTCGTCAGTAATCGGCCACTCAATGTCGGCTACGCCACTCTCTTCTGACAGAACTTCAAAACTAGAAGCCTGCAACAAATCAACAATGACGTCATCAATTACAACATCGGCTGAATACTGGCCTTCACGCTCACCAGACATAGACCAATCGGCAATTTCGTCCAAGGTGTCAGCGGCGGCATCAGCTACGTCGTGCAGAAACCCCAAAATATCGCGGTCTGCAGAGTTGTAATCGAAATGGGGCACCCCTGAACGGTAGTGTCCATGACGTGGCCGTTATCGACATTGCCGGATTTGTCACCGATTTAAAGAGCCATGCCGTCGACCATGGGTTTCACGTGCATGATGAGCGTCACTTTGTGGAGACGTACTCACTACGTCAACTGTGGGAAGTAGACCTTCACCCCGAAGAGGCCTGCAACGGCCCTATCGACCTTCATGTCAGCTTGGAAATCGACCCTCGTACTCTCCTTAGTTTTGAAGATGTGGTTTTGGCCATGGACGACCCTGATGACGACCCACCAGAAGGCTTTACATTCCCCTTGGTGTTCACATGGACCTTCCCGCCTCTCGTGCATCCGCCCGACTTGTTGGTACTCGCGACTGAAGTAGCCGGGCTTGGTGGCGTTGAGTTACCACTTGAGGTGTCTGCAATCGATTCATTTCATCAAGTAACTGATGCCCCAGAGCGAAGCCTCACTGTGGTCAGTCGGGTACCCGTGTCTTTAGCCAATGTCTACAAAGGCGACAATGACCCGGTATGTGCCGTGCTTGACACATGCCGAAATGTCAGTCTGAATTTGCTGGAACGCGTGCCGTTCTGGATAGGCGACATTCACTAACTCGAATTAGCGCGCGAGCAATGAGATTCGCGCTACTAACCCGCGTTCACCATTGGCATGCGGCAGCAATTCGGCAACGCCTCCGCTGGCTACAGCCAATTGGCGAACAATCGCCAAGCCAAGACCTGTACCCGGTGCATTCTCGGTAGTTGCTCCGCGCCAGAAACGTTCAAAGGCAAGTGCACGTTTTTCTTCCGACAATCCGGGACCTTGATCAATGACATCAACATGAATGTGCCGCTGAACGCGATTCACCTCGATAGCTATAGTTGAGTTATCAGGCGCTGCGGTTAATGCATTGTCTATGTAGTTATCGACGATTTGTTCAAGCGCGCCTTCAAGAGCAACACATGGAGTGGAATCAAGTCCAAGCACTGTAAACGTGATGCCGCGTTCCGCAGCAAGTGATTCCCATACTGCGACCCTGCTGCGAACAATGACTGAAGCGTTCACGGTCACAGTGACAGACGAGCCGCCTTCTAAGCGAGCCAATGCCAGCAACTGCTCGATCATTTCTTGCAGTCGATCAGTCTCAACGCGAGATGCTTCAAGAGCAATCGCAACAGGCGATGTGCTGTCACCCACTGCTTCTTGAGCTTGATCTAAGCGAAGCCGAAGCGCGGTGAGTGGCGTGCGTAACTGGTGGGACACCGCACCAGAGAATTGTTGTTGACTTTCTAGCATTAGGCCGATTCGGCCTGCCATCGCATTGAACGACCGAGACAATTCCCTGACCTCTGGGGGGCCCTTTGTGTCATCAGCATGTACAGAGAAGTCGCCGTCAGCGAGGCTTTCCGTGCTGGCCTTAAGTCGGCTAATTGGTCGAGCAATTGTTAGTGCAAGTGGAATTGCAACCAGCGCCGCAGCAAACAATGTGATGAGGCCAGCAACAGCGATACCCCAGACATGACGCTGTACTTCTTCATCTACTACAGACTTCGGGTTTGAGAATCGAACCACACCAAGCACGGTGTCGCCAAGTAAAACCGGGACCGCAACAAAGAGCAATCGCTCACCAAGAGTTGCGGAGTCACGCTCGCCTACTGCTGGCAAACCCTTCAGTGCGCCAGCGACTTCGAGACGATTTGAGAAGTCTCTACCAAAAGTGATGGTCGGATCACTTGAAGCCACAACCAAACCAGCTGCGTTTGTGACAACAATGCGTGCTTCGCTTGATTTGCTATAGCTATCGACATACGGCTGCAACGAGGGAAGCACCGACCCAGCTGTGGTGTTCAATGTTTCCTTCGCATGGCCCGCCAACACAAATGCATCGCGTTCAAGTGCGGTCACTAGTCGTTCACGTTCTACCCGAGCAACAAAAGATGCGAGAGGCACACTGAAGACAAGAAGAATGAGAACAGCAACTGTTACCAGGGCGCCAATGAGTCGAATTTTCACTGTGGAACTTCTACAAACTTGAATCCGACGCCGCGCACTGACTGAATCCAATCTGGACTTCCCAGTTTTTTACGAATAGATGCAATGTGCGCATCAAGTGTTTTCGTTGTGCCGTACCAATTGGTGTCCCACACGTGTTCCAAAATGTCGTTGCGACGAAATACGACTCCGGGCTCGGACGACAAAAACGCAAGTAAGTCGAATTCTTTCGCGGTGAGCACAACTTCTTCTCCATCGAGAGTGGCGCTATGCGTTCTTTCATCTACGACGATGCGCGTCGAGGTAGACGCGATTACTGGTTGTTGAGTTTCATGCCCACGACGAGTGACAGCCTTGATTCTGGCTAATAATTCACGTTGACTAAACGGTTTGACCACGTAATCATCTGCGCCTAGTTCTAATCCGAGCACTCGATCTAACTCATCGCCTCGCGCACTAACGATGATGATGGGGACACTTGAAAACTCACGAATACTTTTTGAGACATCAAGTCCGTCCATGTCAGGCAGTCCAAGGTCCAGCAAGATGACTTCAGGTATGAAATCTTTCGCTGCTGCGATGGCGTCGGCGCCAGTTGCGCAATGATGAACAGTCATCCCTGCATTCGACAGCGACGTCGTGACTGAGCCGGCAATTGCAGGATCATCTTCAACAAGCAGAACCTTCACAACCCTATTGTGCCTCTTTCAGGGCTTGTGACCTAACGCACGACTTTGGAATTGGATGAATCTTGGATAAGTCCACACCATTCCCTTTACAAGAGGCTCGTACTCTGATGAACAAGGGCCACCGGCCCACAAAAAGGAGAACATCATGAAGGTAGGAATAGCCACCACCCTCTCTATCGCAGGAGTACTAGCAGCAGGGGCAGCCGCCTACGCCGTCAACTCAAGCGTTCTCAGCACTTCCTCTTCGGTCTCGCCAACAACTTCCGGCACACCCGCAGTAATCGCTCCAACCGCTCTACCTGCCCAGGTAGCTGCACAATCCACAAAGGTTCAATCTTCTGTATTGAATAACACCACCACGACATATCAAGTCGGAACTGCTGGTTCAGTTGTCCTCGACATGCGCTCCGGAGCAATAGTCGTCAATAACGTTCTCCCTGCAGCTGGCTGGTCATCTGAGCCAGCACAGGTTCAGCCGAATGGCGATGTAAAGGTCCCCTTCATTTCGACGAGCACCCGGCTTGAATTTCTTGCTCGCTTAGTAGACGGGAAAGTGACAGTAAACGTGACATCGCGACCCATTGCTCCGCCAAAGCCAAAACCTACTTACTCAGACGATGATCACGATGATCACGACGACAAGGGAGAACATGACGATGAACGTAGAGAAGACCGTGAACACGACGAAGACGAGGATGACGACTAATGATTAACGATCCACTACTAAACAACAACACTGGGATACCTCCAGCCCCACCAGCCCCACCGGTGGCGCGTACTGCGCGCACGAGTGGTCGCAAGAAGCACCCGGCAGTTTCGGCCCGCATTCTGGCTACTGGACTCTCGGTTACTGCGTTAATCGGCCTGACAACTGGTTACACACTTGCCCAGAAGACGCCAGCGGCTCAACCAGCTATTTCCGACAGCATCGTCTCTAACGTTGCACAGACGTCACCCATCGATGCAGGTGTCATTACTGCAACAACAGAAGTTATCTACGTACCAGTACCTGCAGCATCTGCCGCGACAGCCGGGACTCCGTCTGTACAGGTACAGACACCAGCACCAGCTGCCACGACTCAACAGAGCAGTGGTTCACGCTAGGTCAACTGTTATGAGTAGGGCTTCAGCCACCACAGCACGTGTGGAACGTATTGCAATGGGAGTCACGTGCGTGGCAACGGTTGTTGGTACTCACTCACATGAAATAGCAGTGCGATGCCTCGATCTGGTTGAAGAGCTTGAATCTCTGTGGAGTCGGTTCATTCCGACAAGTGATATCTCGCGACTCAATAGCGCGAATGGCCAACCGACTGCAGTGGATGAACGAACACTGACACTTATTCAGCACATGATTGCTGCTCACCAGGCAACTGTCGGCGCCTACAACCCCACACTTCTCCCCTTGCAGATTGCGGCGGGAGATTCACATTCTCTTATCAATGACAAAAACACTGAACTTGCGACAGGTTCAATTGTCTATTCGCAACTCTCAGGTATTCACATTTTTCACGATGGAAAAGTTTCACTTCCTCGCGGTATGACCCTCGATGCAGGCGGCATTGGCAAAGGGCTGGCAGCTGATCTCATTCTTCACGTGGCTCTGGAACAGGGCGCAGATGGTGCATGTATCAACCTCGGTGGCGACATGGCAATCAATACGGGTGATTCCGCTGGATGGGATGTTGAGATTCTCTCGCCATTTGATCCTGAAGTCATTCTCGACACAGTTCGCATTGCGGTTGGCGGAGTTGCAACTTCTTCACTATTTGCACGCCAGAGAACCAGTGCCGGCATCAACTCCCACTTGTTCAATACTTCTTCAGCACATGACACCAACCACACTGTCGGGGCAACAGTTATTGCCAATTCAGCAGCATGGTCAGAGGCATGGACAAAGTGTGCAATCCTTAGCAATCCGGCACAAGCAATCGACACGCTGACACGTGCCGGATTAGCCGGACTGCTTGTCTCTGCCGACGGACACACCACACAAACCGAATCCTGGAAGACCTTTACTCATGACTAATCAAATCTGGTGGAATGTCACGCGTGCCTCGGCAAATATTGCGATGGTCTTGATTTTGCTTACTGTCTTTTGGGGCGTCCTACTTGCAACTCGTGTTCTGAAACCAAACGACAGACCTGCATGGCTTCGTGATATTCACACATGGATGGGCGGACTTGCACTGATCTTCACGATTATTCACATGCTGACCCTGATTGCAGACTCGTACGTTTCATTTACTTTTGTTTCCGTGTTGGTGCCGTTCGTCAGTTCATGGAAACCGCTTCCAGTCAGCTTGGGAATTCTTGGCTTCTACATCTTGACCGCGGTCCAGATCACATCGCTCATGATGCGAAAAATGAAGCGCACAACATGGCGACGCATCCACTTACTGTCTTATGTGCAGTTCGTGCTGGTTATGGCACACACGCTGACAAGCGGCAGTGACGTAGGTAAAGCCTGGTACACCGGCGCCACTATGGCCATTGCCATGTTGGGAGCAGCGGTCTTTAGTATCCGTCTGATTTTCGGAAAATTCTCACCGGCGGCGGCTAGAGCCAAAACCGAATAGCCCCGGTCCTTGCAAAGGACAATGGTGGGCCCAGCAGGACTCGAACCTGCGACCAAGGGATTATGAGTCCCCTGCTCTAACCAACTGAGCTATGGGCCCGAGAGTCGACCGAGGTTAGAGGTGCGACTGGCTCCGGGGGTGGGGCTCGAACCCACGACAAACGGA
>CALPPK020000096.1 GCA_943325435.2 Bifidobacterium breve | reverse complement strand
GGAGTATTGGCCCACAGAATCAAGGTAGACACACCCTCAACTGCCATTGGTGGGCCAACAACAATCCCTGTCCACTTCTGATGTTTTTCAGCAACTTGCTTCGCGCTCTCAACTGGCACAACAGCAAGTAACGGATAATGCACTAACTGCACAAACCAAATGACACCCACCATGATGCAAGTAGATACGAGATGAGCTGTTAGTACGAAATTGTCCATGTCAGAGTCCGTATTCTGAAATCATCACAGGCCGTTGTTCATCAATTGATTTGTGCGCAGCTGCACCAATGACAACTGACCATAAACCATCGACAACGGTGACTTCAGGTTGCGTGTTGTTCAACACTGCATCAACAAAACGTTTGCATTCAATAAAGCTGGCACCGAAATGAAAACCCATGTGAGCGATCTCAGGGTCTGTTGGCACTTCAATTTCTCGTACTGACCGAGATGAACGTTCACCGAAGAAGATTTTGCCGTTACCCGGAATAAACGCTTCAAGCTTTCCTTTATCCCCCACCACCGTGATCTCTTGTTCATGCTGTCCGCCTTCAGCGAACATTGACAAGTCGAGCATGGTCCGAACGCCATTGGCGTATTCAACAATCACATACGCGTTATCAAGAATGTCGCTGCGTTTTCCGTCATACACCTCATCGAGATGATTCACGTCTTGACCGCCGCTAGCAATCACGCGCACGGGTTGTGAACCAACAGCCACATTCATTAGGTCAAAGAAATGACAGCACTTCTCCACCAATGTGCCGCCCGTGTTCTGTGAGAAACGATTCCAGTTGTCAACCTTGACAAGAAATGGAAAACGATGCTCACGGATTGACATCATCTTCATGTTGCCGATGATTCCTGAACGTAGTTCACGAAGAAGTCCGGCAATTGGTGCCATGTATCGGTACTCAAGACCCACCCATGTAAGGGCCGAGCGCTCAGACTGAGCTTTCACTACTGAAACGCAATCCTCAACAGTGGTGCACATCGGCTTTTCAACAAGAACCGGAATGTTGGTCTGAAAAATGTCGTCTAACAACGACTTGTGCGTGAAGTTGGGTGAAGCAACAAGCACTGCATCAACAAGCCCACTACTCAGCAGGTCACGGTGATCTGTGAACTCTGCAACTCCCACTGCTCGGTCACCCAAGGTATGACGAGCCCACCCTTGTTGTTCCTTGTGGGGGTCGCTAATCGCAGTTACGGCAACATTTTCGATGCCCATGAGATTGCGCAGGTGTTCGCACCCCATCATTCCAGTACCAATGACGCCGACGCGCAGTTCTGACATATAGGTAAGGCTACGCCCCTGCAGTTTGTGTTCATCGTAAAGACAACTAGTGTTTCCATTTGTTGTTCCGGGGGGAACAGCAAATAGGGGGAATTCTTATGGCAATCGTTGATCTCATCACATCCGGACTCGGATTACTTGCGTCTGAAAAGGACATCACAACAACGTGGGTCGAAGGGGTAATGCGCGGAAGCGGAAACCTTGAAGACGGTGTCACAGTGACCGCTGTTTCAACAGAGCGCATTGGCGAGGGTGTTGGAATTCTCAGCATCTTGCAGCGAGTGATTCCTACTTATTCGGGTGCAACCAAAGCTCCGAAAACGTTTGTGGTGAAATACCCGACTGATGATGGAACACAACGTTTTACAGCTGACGCACTTGTTCTGTACGTTCGCGAATTGAACTTCTATCGCGATTGTGCGCCAAGTGCACCGTTCAAGACTGCCAAGTGCTACGGCCAAGCAATTGAAAGTGAAAATACAAACTTCACTATTGCGATGGAAGACATCGGCCATTATCGCGGTCTTAACCAAATTGAGGGTGTGGGTCTTGCTGAATCAAGAGTTCTTCTTGAGACTCTTGCTGACTATCACGCCATGTGGTGGAACAGCCCGAAGTTGCCAGGTATGCAAGATGTATTTCAGCCACTATTGAATCCAACTTACGAAGCAGTTCTTCCGATGCTGTGGTCACAAGGTTGGCCGAATGTTGAACAGTACGCCGGCCATCTTCTTCCAGACAGTGTTCGCGGTATCGGTGACATATGGGGAGGAAAGGTCTCGTGGATGCTCGGCAATCTCATGACTCCAAACACCTTGTGCCATGGTGACTATCGTGCGGACAACATCATGTTCGATGGTAACGATCCCGCAATTATCGACTTCCAACTAATAGGTGTTGGCTCAGGCATGTACGACGTCGGATATTTCATTAGTCAGTCAATCGCAACTGATGTACGACGCGGTCATGACCAAGAACTTGTCAATACATACCTTGACCGACTTGAGCATCACGGAATCACCATCGATCGAGCTGAAATGTGGCGTCAATATTTGATCGCTATTTGTTTCTGCGTGACCTATGGGGTGACAACATTTGGTGGATTCGCAGAACAAAACGAACGTGGTCAACAATTGTTACAAGACATGTTGTTACGTGCGCTCTACTGCGTCGCAGACAATGACGCACTGAAAGTGATTTCGTGACAGACCACACTCATGACCATGGACGCGGAGTCTTGTCACAGTTGGCGCCCGAAGGTCGCGAACTGAAGGCTCTTATCCCTGGTGTTTATGAAGGGTTTGCTCAGTTGCATACCGCCGCGTTTGCAGAAGGCGCGCTCGACAAAAAGACAAAGGAACTACTGGCGCTCGCAATTGCAATTGCAGTTCGTTGCGATGGTTGTATTGCCAGTCATGCCCGCGGGGCCGCAGTAAATAAGGCCACCGAAGCAGAAGTTGCTGAAACCATTGGTGTTGCTATTGCAATGAGTGGCGGGCCAGGCACTGTCTACGGCCCCCGCGCATTGGCAGCCTTTCGCGACTTCGCACCCAAGGCCGAATAGCACGCCTCTCCAGTGGTACCCACCCCTCGGGGTGGTTCTAGATTGCTGTTATGTCGAATCTCGAAGTAATAGTTGATCCATCAGAAGTCGGACTAGACCCAACACGTCTTGCGCGCATTCGTTCCCACTTTGGCAAGTACGTCGATAGTGGCAAGTTGCCCGGTTACCACATCACTGTTTCGCGTGGTGGAAAGTTGGCCTATAGCGATCTGTATGGTCACGCTGATGTTGAAAACAAAAAGCCAATTGAAAACGACACCATCTATCGCGCCTATTCAATGACCAAGCCCATCTGTGCAGTTGCTGCACTTATGTTGTGGGAAGAGGGATTGTTTGAAATGCATGATCAAGTGAAGTGGTTCATTCCATCATTTGCTGATCAAAAAGTATTCCGCTCTGGCACGCTCACCGCACCGCGTTACGAACCAGTGACAGAGCCCATGGAAATGTGGCACCTGTTTTCACACACTGCTGGCATGACATACGGCTTCGTGTATTCAAACCCAGTTGACCAGATGTATCGCAATGCAGGTTTCGAATGGGGCACACCACGAGATGCCTCACTTGCAGAAATTTGCGACATCCTTGCTGGCCTTCCACTAATGTTCCAGCCCGGAACTGAATGGGCTTATTCAATGTCAATCGATGTTTTGGGTCGGGTAGTAGAAATTCTCTCCGGTATGACTCTCGGTGAATTTATGAAGAAGCGCATTTTTGATCCGCTTGGCATGACCGACACTGCGTTTCATTGTTCAGCAGACAAAGCAGACCGACTTGCTGCTTTGTATGTGCCAAACCCTGCAGATAAGAAAATCCTGCGCAATGATGCGGGTGCTGCCGGAGCTTTGAACGAACCGAAGGCTCATCTTGGTGGCGGTGGACTCGTTTCCACCACTAGTGACTATTTGAAGTTTGCAGAAATGTTGCGTGGTGGTGGCGAATACAACGGCACTCGCATTTTGTCGAACCGAACTGTTGCATTCATGGCTTCAAACCATTTGCCAAATAACGCTGATCTCACTGAATATGGTCGTCCGCTCTTTGCAGAAACTGCATTTGACGGAGTTGGCTTTGGACTCAGCGTGAGCGTCACCCTTGACCCAGTGAAAGCAAAAGTAGCGGGAAGCGCTGGAGATTATGGCTGGGGTGGCGCAGCAAGCACCAACTTCACGGTTGATCCAAAAGAAGATCTTGTGTACATGATCATGACGCAGCTCATGCCATCAAGCACATGGCCGTTGCGTCCGCAACTTAAGCAGTTGGTGCACCAGGCTTTAGTCGATTAGCGCGAGCTAACTGCTTTCTCAGAACAAGAAGCAGTACGACTCCACAACCAATAATTGCCAGGCCTTGCAAGATGTTGCCAGGAATCCAATACACAACTGTCATTATCAGGCCCACAATGATGGCAAGGGAACCAGCGACCAATTCTTCTGGTGCACGCTCACGCGAACCAAGGGCAAACAATGCCGTGCCAATACCTATGGGTATGAGACCACCAAATCCAATACTGAAGACATTTGCCAGTGTGATTGAGCCGATGACAATAAGCAATGAGCCTGAAGAACGCGGCAGTAACGCAAAGCCAATTTTTCTCATTCCCATGTAGAGCAATCCCCCACCACCAACAAGCAGCATGAGGCCAACTACAAGACGGCTGTCATCACCGTTCAAGTTCATTGCGGACGATGATGACATGATCGCAATCGGAACCGACACTGACGCCATAACTGCACCAGCGAACTGAGACCGTGATGCGCGCACTGTGCCCCATGTTCCAGCAGCAACAGCGAGCATGCAGGCAGACAACTCAGACCTCATGCTTGCCATGTCAAGCAATATTCCTGATGCAACCGCGATAGCAAGTACTGATGCAATCTCCAGCACTTCGCCAACTCGCTGTCTTTCACTTGTCGCACTAGAGAACTTGTGTGAAAAATAAGCAAGTGCCGCAGCAACCACATACAGAAGAACTGCAATTCCAGCCTGCGGCACGTTGGCTACAAGTCCGGCGACCATGAACCCAACACCAATCGTGATGAGAATTGCCGCAAGGTACGAGACCAACTCGCGAGCTGTAACAGCAAGTATCGGTGCTTTTGCTATTTCATCAGCCTGTTCCGAAGTCAGATGCCCATCTGAAACAAATTGCTTAAGTACTTCGTCTTGTGATTTGCGTTGTTCCATCTGATCAGTTTTGCACTAATTACCGTTGCGTTGATACCCAATCCACAACGTCAACAACCGCAGCATCTAGAAGTGGTGCAATAAACGAGGCAAAGGTAACCGTCATATGGTTATCGTCCCGGTACACCAGAATATTTCCGACCACCGTCGGGCAACCAGCATCAGTGCAAAACCATGGCCGCGTCCACAACACATGAACATCTTCGGCATCAAAGTCCTGCAGCATCTGATGCATGTCATCACGATAGGCAGAACTAACAGTGGGATTGCATAACTGCACATTTGTGTAGTGACGACTCAAGCACGTCGGCACATCTTGCCCCGGATACGGCGTATCTTCCATCAAGATAGGTGTTATCCCCTTGTCAGTTAAGGAGTCAATCGTTGACTGCAAACCAGCACGCCATTCCTTTTGCCACATTGGCACACGAGTTGATGCGGAAAGCAACCGATCAAAGTGTGCAATGAAGACTGTCTGAACGCCGTCTAACACCATTTGCTTCAGTACGTTCTCACGCCATGGTGCACATTCCTGGTAGTTCTTTCCCAACACTTTGCTGTATGTAGGAATGTCTGCTGGCGGACAACCGCGCTTTGTATAACTGATCAACTTCCAACTTCGTTTGATCGCCATTTTC